>JBKOXY010000322.1:0-2971 GCA_046725125.1 Pseudomonadota bacterium
TCGGCGTTTCTAAGACGAGTGGGACCGGCTGACCGAGTGGTTCTCAATACCGGAACTTGGCTCAAGCTCTTGCATCGTGTTCCCGTCCACTTTGGCTTGCTGCCCGCGGTCTACTATCCCTCGTTTCGCCTCAGTTACTTCTGCATCGAGAAGGAGAACAACCATCTCGTGATCAGCCATGTAGCGGCTCCGAAGATGCCTGAGCGCGAGCTAACTTGGCTGCAGCGTCTAGTGACGCTAGGAAAGGCTCCCAAACCACCGGAAGTCCCGCCGAGAACGATCGTCGATTTATGATGTTGAGGCTTGCTCGTGCCGACGAAGTGATCAAGTAACGATGCTGTTTGCTGCACTGCATTTGTCGGCTAATGCGCTTTTGGGGGTGAAGCGCGCGCTCGGAGGTGCAGCCAAAATTTACGAAATTTCGCGAATCCAACGGATGTTTCTTAATGCCTGGTTTGAACTAGAAATCGGAGCGAGGCGATGATCGCGCCATCTGGCGAGCAGATTACGATTGCAGCCAGAGATCAGCAGGCTGTGGTCGTCGAGGTTGGTGGTGGACTTCGCTCATACTCTGTAGGCGGCCGAGAGCTTCTCGACGGATATAGAGCCGACGAGATGAGCTCCTCGGGCCGGGGTCAGATATTGATCCCGTGGCCAAACCGGCTGCAAGACGGCAGCTACGAGTTCGAGGGACGGCGCCACCAGCTCCCACTGAACGAGCCGGAGCACTACAATGCAATCCACGGCCTCGTTCGTTGGAATGCATGGACAATCGCCGAGCACGAGCCACACCGGGCCGTGATGAAGCACGTTCTCTATCCACAACCGGGCTACCCGTTCTTGCTGACAGTTAGCATCGAATATGCGCTAACCGACGGCGGACTCCAGGTACAGACAACGGCCACAAACCTCGGCTCGGATCCGTGTCCCTACGGGAGCGGCGCTCATCCGTACCTTAAGCTCGGGACCGCAACGATCGATCGCTTGGTTTTGCACGTACCTGGGCGCACGGTCCTGCGATCCGACAACCGCGGCCTTCCGATCAGCTCGGACGCCGTGGAGGGCACGGAATACGATTTTCGGCAGCCGAGGCGGATTGGGCCCATTATGCTCGACCATGCGTTCACCGATCTTGAGCGAAATCAGGATGGCCTCGCTCGTGTAAGACTGCACGATCCGGACGACGGAACTCAGGTCTCGCTCTGGGTCGACCAGAGCTACCCGTACTTGATGCTGTTCAGCGGTGATCCGCTTCCCAACGTCAACCGTCGCAGCCTTGCCATCGAGCCCATGACCTGTCCGCCGAACGCATTTCGAACGGGCGACGCCGTGATCCGTCTGGAGCCGGGATCCTCGTTTACGAGCACATGGGGTATCGCTCGTGACAGCGCGTAGGTGCGGATAACTGTTCTTTCCGAAAATCCCATCCGGTTTGTGAATTTGCTGCGGTGCATAAGTCTGCTTATGGCACTAAGCGGACATGCCCAGCGGCTCGGTCGATGTCCGCTTTCAGGGGCAAAGCGGACACAGCCTAAGGACAGCGTGAGGCCCGCTTATGACCCTGATGTATGGTCCGGCCGCGCGTTGCAAGAGAACTTTCATCGAGTTGGCTGGATGTGCGGTCTTGCATCAATGTATCCGGCCTTTGACTGGAGCCTTTTATGCTCCGGGCCATCATGGGTATCAGCGCGCGTGCGATCTCATTAGCGGTCAGGCCTCAACGGGCCGTCGGGGTCACCAGTACTCGCATGCGCCGGGAAGACCGATCCTCCATCTCGTTTCTCATCCTCTCGCAGACCTCGGC
This sequence comes from Pseudomonadota bacterium, assembly GCA_046725125.1. Taxonomy (GTDB): domain Bacteria; phylum Pseudomonadota; class Alphaproteobacteria; order Rhizobiales; family Xanthobacteraceae; genus VAZQ01. Next base: position 1,805 of record JBKOXY010000322.1, read on the forward strand.
AGGTAAGGCGTTTTCAACAATTCGCGTTGAATCACGCGGCCTGAATCTTGCTGGTCTCGAAGGTTCGCCCATGAGCTAGGACGCTCCAAGCGATGCGGGCGAGCTTGTTAGCGAGCGCGACGGCAAGGACGTTGTGGTGCAGTCGCTTCTTCGCTGCTTCGATCCAGGACTTGAGCCCATAGCGCTCCCAATGCTTTGGCCCGACCTTGACCAACACGACCCAGGCCGCCTGGACGAACAGGGCGCGCAGATAGCGATTGCCTCGCTTTGATATGCTGCCGAGAATTGTTCGGTCTCCGGTCGAGATTTGTTTCGGTACCAGCCCAAGCCACGCGCCGAAGTCGCGGCCTTTCGAGAACGCATCTCCAGTGCCGATCGCGGCTACCATAGCACTCGAGATGATCGGCCCAATACCGGGCACGGTCATGAGCCGCTCGCAGCCCTTATCTTGCCGTGCTAGCGCTTCGATCTCGCTGGATAGGCCCTCGATGCGCTCATCGAGCCGGCGCCAGTCACCGGCCAGATCCTCGACGACGCGCAACATGCGGGGTGACAGAGCATCGCAAGGCGCGGCGAGAATGCGTGGTAACTCGGCGCGCAAGAAGCGCAAGCCTTGGCGCACGGCGACGCCACGCTCCAACAAGAACGCGCGGATCTGATTGATGATGCCGGTGCGTTGACTGACCAACCGCTCACGCACGCGGTGGAGCGCCTGCAAATCAAGCTGCTCGGGGGTCTTTGTCGCGACGAACTTCATAGTCGGGCGCTGCACTGCCTCGGTGATTGCCTCGGCGTCCCGGAAGTCATTCTTTTGTCCCTTGGAATATGGGCGCACGTACTTCGCCGACATTAGGCGAGCGTCGTGTCCGAGCATCTGCAGCTTGCGGCTGAGATGATGCGCCCCGACGCAAGCCTCCATGCCGATTAGACACGGCGGCAGGTTGGCCAGTCGTGCTTCCACCTGCCCGCGCGACCACTTCTGCCGAAGCAGGATTGCGCCACGTTTATCGTGCCCCACCACGTGAAACGAGTTCTTGCCGATATCGATACCGATCACGGCGATTCCAGAATTAAGCTTGTGTGGCATGGCGTGCTCCTCGTCTTTGGCGCCCCTTGCCAGCTTCCCTTGCTGGCGGAGCCGGAGCACGGCCGGACCATCCCATTAGC
>JBKOXY010000458.1:0-2956 GCA_046725125.1 Pseudomonadota bacterium
CGCCACGAAGGTCGCCAGACGCACTATAGCGCGCAGCTCGGCGCCTTGGCCCCGCTGATCGACTGGACAAGCCAAATGGCCGGTTTCTGGCAAAGCCGGTTCGACCACCTCGAAGATCTGCTCAAAAGGATGGACCAATGAACGAAACGTCGGCCGAAACGCTCTCCGTCGTTGTCGAACGGGAGATACCTTTTCCGCCGGAAAAGATCTGGCGCGCGCTCACGCAACCACACCTGATCGAGGAGTGGCTCATGAAGAACGACTTCAAGCCTGTCGTGGGCCACCGTTTCGATCTTCGCGCAGACTGGGGCGTTGTTGACTGTCAGGTCCTGGCAGTCGAGCCGAACAAAACGCTGTCTTACACGTGGGATGCCCTTGGTCTCAAAAGTGTCGTCACTTGGACTCTCACCCCTACGAGCACGGGGACCCACCTGCGCATGGAGCAATCGGGCTTCCGGCCGGATCAGCAGCAGGCCTACCAGGGCGCCAAATACGGGTGGCAGCGGTTCGTCGCTGCGCTTGAGCAGGTAGTGTCGCGGATAGACTGAAGCTCTTCGGAACAGGTCAAAGCTAGGGCATGTTCGCTTGTGCGTGATGCATAAGTGACGCCGCGCACTCGGTGCACTCCCTCGCCCCGCGGCAGCGGGGAGAGGCTGCGCTCGCACTGATTCCACTTTACACGACGTTTTAGCTCCGAGTCCCGACACGACGTTTTAGCTCCGAGTCCCGCCGCGCAATTCCGCTCCGGTCTGTGGTGGCGCTTTTACGTGTCGGGGCGTGCTTTAAATTGAGGCGCCTCAACGCGGGGCCAAATCGGCGACGAGGTCATGCACGCCGTTGGTGAGCCCCTCGAACATGGGAAAGTTCAGCCGATTGACCGCGACGAAAACGCCGACCCCGCGCGTCGGCGCGAGCACCACATAGGTCATAAAGCCGGCAATGCCCCCGCTCTTGGTCAAGATCAGCGGGCGATGCCCCCTGGCGAATGAAATGATCCAGCCGAGGCCGAGCCCATCCATCTTCTCGCCGCCGACGCCGACCGCGGCCTTGAGGCCGTCGTGCCAGCGGTAGGGGACGTGGTCGATCATGCGTACCTCGGCGCCGGCGGCGTCGTCGAGCGCAAGGTGCCAGCGCATCCACTTGGTCATGTCGTCACCGGTGGTGAAGACGTTGCCCGAAGCGTCCATCGCCGCCGGCGTGTCCCACAGCGGCGCCTCCTTGCCGTCGAGGTCGAGGCCGGTCATGGCGCGCGGCGTTTGCGCCGCGGAGAGTTTCGTCGCGGTGTCGAGCATGCCGAGCGGTGCCGCCACGCGCTCGTCGAGCAGCGCGGCATAGGGCTTGCCGCCGGCCCTGGCGAGCGCGTCGCCCAGGAGCCCGAAGCCGAGATTGGAATACATCGCGCCCGTGCCCGGCGCGTAGGGGAGCGTTACCCCGGCGAGCCAGCGCCAATAGGCGTCGGCTTCGAAGTGCTTGAACGGGTTCTCCCCCGGTTGCGGGTCCGGCACATCGGGCAGTTCGCGCGGCAGACCGGCCGTGTAGCTCGCCAGATCGAGCAGCGTGATCTGCCGGCCCGCGAACGCCGGCACCTTCGCGCCGGATGGGGCGTATTTGGCGAGCGGATCGGTGAGCTTCAGCGTCCCATCCGCCGCCATGGTCGCGAGCACGTGGCCCGCCATGACCTTGGCGATCGAGCCCATGCGCAGAATGGAACGGCCATTGGGCTCGACCTTGCTGCCCGGACGCGTCTCGCCGTACCCGAGCACGACGGACTCCTCGCCGCGCACCACCGCCAGCACCAGGCCGGGCGCGCCGGAGCTGAGCCACATCACCGCGCCCGCCATGGACGCGGCGTCTTTGAGAACGATATCGCCGCCGCGCGCAGGATTTGCCGATGCGCCGGCAGCGAGCAGCGCGAAGATCACGGCCGGGCGGTATCTGTTCAATCTCGGGGTCATGGCACTCGCCAGTTGGGGGAAGTTTGTCGCAGGATAGCATGGATGCGCGCGGAGATCGTTCTCGCCGCCGCCAGCGTATCGTCCAACGCTTGCCGAGGGGTTGACATGCATAAAGACTGCACGTGCCGGCGCGCGATCGTTGCTCCAAGCCGGCGTTTCTTCCTGGCCTCGCTCGCCGCTGCCGCCATCTCGCCCACGGGCGCGCTCGCCCAAGCCGCCGCCCCGGCCTCCGCCGAGGACGTGCGGTTCATGCGCATGGCGCTCGAAGAGGCCCGCCAAGCGGATTTTCCCTTTGGGGCGGTGATCGTGCGCGACGGCTCGGTCATTGCACGCGGGCGTAATTTGGGGCGGACGACCGATGACCCCACCGCGCACGGCGAGATGGTGGCGATCCGGCGCTGTCTCGCCGATCACGGCAGCGCGGCACTGCGGGGCAGCACGCTCTACACCTCCGGCGAACCGTGTGCGATGTGCATGGGCGCGATCCTCTGGTGCCATCTGGGGCGGCTCGTCTTTGCCGCCTCTGTCGCGCAACTCGCCACCAAGATTAACCAGCTCATGCTCTCGAGCGCCGACGTCGCCGCCAAGGCGTCCTTCGCCCCGATCTCGATCACCGGCGGCGTGCTGGCGGACGAGGCCATGGCGCTGTTTGTGAAGTGATCGCAGGACTCCGCAGCCCGCATGACGCTGCGCCCTTGGAGATGTCGATGATCGCCATTCGTGCGGCGAAGGCGGCAACGGTCGCGGCCATCGCGCTGTTTGCCAGCCTCGTCACCTTCGGAAACCTGACCGACTACAACACCAACTTCGTTTTCGTCGAGCACGTCCTGTCCATGGATACGATCTTTCCGTTTTCCACCATCAAGTACCGGGCGATCACCAATCCTGCGCTTCATCAAGCGGCTTACGCGCTCATCATCGCGGCGGAGGCGGCCACAGCCGTGCTGTGTTGGATCGGCGCGGGGGCGCTCGCGCGCCGGCTCTCCGCCGATGCCGGTACG
>JBKOXY010000037.1:0-6054 GCA_046725125.1 Pseudomonadota bacterium
GCGCATCGGCTCCTCGCTCGAGGCCGCGCCCGTCGTCTACGTGTCCGACCCGGAGTTGTTCGCCGCGCTGGTCGACGTCGACCTGGCGGAGGTCGCGATCACCTCGGCGGCGACGCTGGTGCAAGGCGACGGCCCGCCCGACGCGTTCCGCCTCGACGACGTCAAGGGCGTGGCGGTCGAGGTGCGGCTCGCCGAAGGAAAGAAATGCGCGCGCTCGTGGAAGATCCTTCCGAGCGTCGGCTCCGATCCGGCCTATCCCGACGTCTCCCCGCGCGACGCCCAAGCGTTGCGCGAGTGGGAGGCGATGCGCAAAGCGGCGGAGTAACGATCGTGGCGGAAGACCGACCCATGAGCGCAGCCCCCGATGCACGCGGGTCCCTCCTCTGGGGGCCCCTCACCCGTTTCGCCCTCGTCATCGTCCTCCTGACCGCAGCCGTCGATCAGGCGGCCAAGCTCTGGCTCCTCTATGCCGTCGATCTCCCAGCGCGGGGCATCGTGAGGCTCACCCCTTTCCTCGACCTCGTGCTGACCTGGAACACCGGCATCAGCTGGGGCCTGTTCCGCCAGGAGGGGCCGTTGGGGCAAGGGGCGCTCCTGGCGCTCAAGGCGATCGCCGTGGTTTTGCTGTGGATTTGGCTGTCGCGGACGACCTCGCGGCTCGCCGCGCTGAGCCTTGGCCTCATCATCGGCGGCGCGATCGGCAACGCCATCGACCGCTTTGCCTACGGGGCGGTCGCCGATTTCGTGCTGTTTCACATCACGACGGCGAGCTTCAGCTTCAATTGGTACGTTTTTAACCTTGCCGACGTCGCGATCGTGTCCGGGGTGATTGGGCTGTTGTTCGAGACGCTCATCGGCACGGGTGCCGCAAAAGCGCCCTGATCTTGGCCACAATAGCGTGCGGGGAGACGGCACATTCCGCCGTCATTTGAAGGGGATAGCTATGCGGGACCGACATCCGAAGAGGCTGCGGCGCGCCGCCGCGGCCGCCGCCGTCGCGCTGGCCTTGGCGCTGGCGTGGAGCGCAGGCAGCGCACGCGCCGAGGATGCCGACGACGACGAAAACATTCCGCTCGACAGCAAGCTCTGGCGCCAGTTCATGAAAGATCTGGGGCTGAGAAGAGACGGTGACCAAGCAGGGATCGACTACCGCGAGCGTGCGCCGCTGGTGGTGCCGCCCAGCCGCAATCTGCCGCCGCCGCGCGACGAAGCCGAGGTCGCCGCGAAAACCACGGCTTGGCCGAAGGATCCGGACGTCGCCCGCCGCAAGCAGGAGCTGGCGGCCGAGAAAGCCAAACTGAAGGGGAACCTGTCCGTGGAAGAGCAAATGCGGGCGCTGCGGCCCGACGAACTCGACAAGCCCGGCCGCGGCGACAAGAAGGGCGCCGACCCCAAGGCCCCCGGCGTGAGCGCCGAGGAGGCCTCGCGTCCGATGATGCCCTCCGATCTCGGCACCAAGACCGAAAAGATATTCGGTTCGATATGGTCGACGCTTACTCCCGCGAAGCCGGAAGCAGCGCCGTTCACCGGCGAGCCGCCGCGGGAGGCCATGACCGCGCCGCCCTCCGGCTATCAGACCCCGTCTCCCAACTACCCTTACGGGATGGGCGTGCAGGACAAGCGCAAGGCCTCGACGCTCGAGGAGCGGGTCGAGGGCAGGCAGTAAGCGGGAACCGTCCGCGACAACGCGCCCCATCCACATTTGGGTTCCGGCGGCCGACGTTTGCGCTCGCGTTCTGCCGCCGGAACGTGCATCGTGGGGGCGACTTCCAATCCCACGAGAGCAAATTCGTGCCCAACCGACTAACGCTCGCCCTCGCCGCCCTTGCCGCGGCGTTCGCCGCTCCCGCCCATGCCGGGATCGGTCCTCAGATCACCAACTTCACGCTGGCGAACGGTCTCGAGGTCGTCGTCATTCCCGATCACCGCGCGCCGGTGGTGACGCACATGGTCTGGTACAAGGTTGGCTCCGCCGACGAGACGCCGGGCAAGTCGGGGCTGGCCCATTTCCTCGAACATCTGATGTTCAAGGGCACGGCCAAGAACCCGGCCGGACACTTCTCCCAGGTCGTTGCGACCATCGGCGGTCAGGAGAACGCCTTCACCGCCGCCGACTACACCGGCTATTTCCAGCGCGTGCCGCGCGACCAGCTCAAGGACATGATGGAGTTCGAGGCCGACCGCATGACCGGATTGGTGCTCACCGACGAGGTGGTGCGACCCGAGCTCAACGTCGTGCTGGAAGAACAGAATATGCGCGTCGCCAACAATCCGGCCGCGCGGCTGGGCGAGCAGATGGACGCCGCGCTCTACCTCAACCATCCCTACGGCAGGCCGGTGATCGGCTGGCGCCACGAGATCGAACAGCTCGACCGCGACGGGGCGCTGGAGTTTTACCGGCGCTTCTACACGCCCAACAACGCCATCCTGGTCGTGGCCGGCGACGTGACGCCCGAGGAGGTCCGCGCGCTCGCGCAGGAGACCTACGGCAAGGTCCCGCGCGTCGCCGAGACCAAGCCGCGCCTTCGCCCGCAGGAGCCGGTGCAGCAGGCGGCGCGCACCGTGACGCTGGCTGATCCGCGCGTCACCCAGCCGAGCTTGAGCCGCTACTATCTCGTGCCCTCGAGCACCACCGCGCGAGCGGGCGAGAGCGAAGCGCTCGACCTGCTCACCCACATTCTCGGCCACGGCCCGAACAGCCGCCTCTATCGGACCCTGGTGGTCGACAAGGGTGTCGCGGTGAGCGCGGGGGCGAGCTATGACGGCACCGCAGTCGACAACACGCGCTTGAGCGTGTTCGGAACGCCGAAGCCCGAAACGAGCCTGCCGCAACTCGAAGAAGCGATCGACGCCGTGCTCGCCGACCTCATCGACAACGGTGTGACCGCCGAGGAGCTCGAACGCGCCAAGAGCCGCATGATCGCAAACGCCGTCTACGCCAACGACAATCAGCGCATGCTGGCGCAATGGTTCGGCGCGTCGCTGGCGACCGGCGCCACCGTCGAGGACGTGCGCGCCTGGCCCGACCGCATCCGGCTCGTCACCGCCGACGCCGTGCGCGACGCCGCCCGCCGCTGGCTCGACAAGCGCCGCTCGGTCACCGGCTATCTCATCAAGGACACGCGGCACGAGGAGAAACGCTCGTGAACGCGTCCGCTTTCATCCGCCGCGCCGGATCGCGCGCCCTGATCGCCCTCGTCGCCGGCGCAGGGCTCGCGCTTGCCGCTCCCGCAGCGCGGGCCATGACCATCGAGCGGGTGGTGAGCCCGGGTGGCATCGAGGCCTGGTTGGTGCGCGATCACACGCTGCCGCTGATCGCCGTCGAATTCGCCTTTCTCGGCAGCGCCGACCAGGACCCTCCGGACAAGCCCGGCGTCGCCAATATGGCGAGCAGCCTGCTCGACGAGGGCGCCGGCCCGTTCGATGCCAACGCGTTCCACGACCGGCTCGAACGCAAGGCGATCGAGCTGAGCTTCCGCACCGGTCGCGACTATTTGCGTGGCGCGTTGCGCACGCTCAAGGACAACCGCGACGAGGCGTTCGACTATCTGCGCCTCGCGCTGAGCGAGCCGCGCTTCGACCCGGCGGCGGTCGAGCGCGAGCGCGCACAGATCATGTCGCGGCTGCGGCGCGAGGCGCTGAGCCCCAACGACATGGCGAACCGCAGCTGGTGGGCAACGGCTTTCCCCGGCCACGCCTACGGCCAGCCCGTCAACGGCACGCTCGAATCGCTGCCGAAGATCACCGTCGACGATCTCAAGTCCTATACCCAGCGCGCGCTGGCGCGCGACAACGTCAAGATCGCCGTCGTCGGCGACATCGATGCCGAGACCACCGGCGCGCTCCTCGATCGCACCTTCGGTGCGCTGCCGGCCAAGGCCGAGCTCACGCCGGTCGCCGCGGTCGTCCCGCAAGGGCTCGGCCGCCGCGTCGTCATCGACCTCGATGTGCCGCAGGCGGTGGTGCATTTCGGCGGGCCGGGACTTGCGCGCAGCGATCCTGACTTCATAGCGGCGTATATCGTCAATCACATCCTCGGCGGCGGCGCCTTCTCTTCGCGGCTCTACGTCGAGGTGCGGGAGAAGCGCGGCCTCGCCTATGGCATCTCCGACAGCCTGGTCTGGCTCAATCACACCGCGCTGTTGCTGGGCACCACGGCGACGCGCGCCGACGCGACCGGGCAGACCATCGAACTCGTCGAGCACGAGATCCGTCGCCTCGCCGAGGACGGACCGACCGAGGCGGAACTCGCCAAGGCCAAGACCCATCTCAAGGGCTCCTATGCGCTCGGCCTCGACACCTCGAGCCGAATCGCTAGCCAGCTCGTGCAGATGCAGATCGACAATCTCGGCATCGACTATATGGAGCGCCGGCCCGCCCTGATCGACGCCGTGACGCTCGCGGATGCCAAGCGCGTGGCCAAACGCTTGCTCGACGGCGGCCTCCTCGTCACCGTCGTGGGCCGCCCCGAGGGCGTCACCTCGACCGAGAGCGCTGCCGGAGGATCGCCCAGCCAGCTGGCCAAACCGCGCGAAACGCCGGCGGATCGGGAACCCGCGCAGCGTTAGTGGTAGCGTCAGTGAATGTCGCGTGCGTCTGTGCCCCTATCCGCAGCGCGGCACGACGCGCGTGCGCGTGGCAGGTCAGCGATGATCCGCATCACCCCTTCGATCAGCATCGCCGAGCGCGAGCTCGAGGAGCACTTCATTCGCGCCTCGGGCCCCGGCGGACAGAACGTCAACAAGCTTGCGAGCGCCGTTGAGCTGCGCTTCGACGTGCGCCGCTCCCAGAGCCTTCCCGACGACGTGCGCGCGCGGCTCGAACGCCTCGCCGGCAGAAGGCTCACCCGCGAGGGCGTGCTCGTGATCAACGCGCAACGCCACCGCACCCAGGAGCGCAACCGGCAAGACGCGCGCGCGCGTCTCCTGCATCTGATCCGGCGCGCTGCGGTGGCGCCCGTCCCCCGCCGGGCGACCAAGCCGACCGCCGGTTCGCGCGAGCGCCGGCTGGAATCCAAGAAACACCGAGCCGCCATCAAGGGTTTGCGGCAGGAAAAACCGCCGCTCGACTAGCGTCTTTCAGCTTGGCTTCGTGCGGCCAACATGTCTTTGGCTCGATTTCGAAAGCAGGCCGTCACGAGCACTGTGCTGCGATGAGGCTGTTGAACGCGTCGATCTCCGCGTCGAGCACCTCGAGATTGCGCTGGCGGTTGATGGCGTCTTCGCACAAGGAGGCTGCCTGCCCGCGCCTCCACCGCCTCATAGAAATTGGTGCCGTAGGCACGGCAGATCTTCCGCGTGTCGGCGGGGTCGACGCGGCTTTGGCGCGCCGCCGCCCAGCGCGCCCGCGCGGCAGCAAGCTCGGGCGCCTGACCGCAATACCACGCATCCGCCGCTGTCGCCGGAAGCATCAGCAGCGCGGTGGCGAAGGTGATGTTGCGTAGCATGAACGTTGCTCGAGTTCACGAGAGCGTATTCGCTTTGAGTGAATCAGCGCGAGCGGCGAACTCGGTCTACTCTTACGGGAGCGGATCGAGCCTGCTGCACCGCTGAGGCCAGTCTCGGTGTTGCCTTATGCAGGATATCGGCGGCGGGCGCTTGCTACGGCTTGTTGTCGTTAGCGACTTCTTGCTCAAAAGCGAACGAGAGGAAATGTGAGCCGACCGGCGACGCAGCGCCAAGCGCCGCGCGTGCATAGCCCGGATGTGAGGCCGCGGATTTCGCTGCGGCTCAATCGGGCGACTTCATTTGAATCTGAGCTTGGCAGTGGCAACGAGGTCCATGCATTCCTTGGTCTTGCCTTGTTTTCGGGCAGGCTTATTGCTTGCTCCAACTGCGCGATCTCCTCCGTGCAGGGGCTTGCTCGGACCACCGTCACCGAGAGCCCGAGGGCGAGCCTTGATTGGCTTGCTTCCCACCGGGTCGATGGCGCGATCGGGCTCGCAGCTGAAGATTGGCGCAAGATCGCAACAATCTGGGCAAATTCTCTTTGTTGTCGGCGGACCGTGCTTGCGGCTGCGCACGTTGAAGTTGCGCCATTGGGTTTCGCTGGCGA
>JBKOXY010000208.1:0-11154 GCA_046725125.1 Pseudomonadota bacterium
AGACTGCGCTTGCAACATTGATCCACCAGCGTCGTCTTACGCCATTATGCGGAGGGCAGGCCCCTACCGCGGAGAGAACAGTGGGCCCGGCAAGGATGATCGCGGAGAGCTTGACACCGAAACCCGGAATTAGAGAACAAATCGGCACAAAGCGGACCTGCCGAGATGGTCTGCTAATTGTCCGCTTTGGGGGCGAAGCGGACGTGCGTGGTGCGTGGCTTCGCCGGCCCCGGTCGCTTATGGCCCGAACCGGACATGGGCCGAATCGAAATCCCGCAGCGCAGCGGTCTCCTGCCACGGTTCATCCCATTAGCGGACATGAGCCTGGTCGAAGTCCCGCAGTGCGGCGGTGAAAAGCGCTTTTTTGTGATCGTCATCACATGGCGAGCGCAGTGTCCGCATTAGTTTCGGACTCATCGGACGATCAAGTCCGGTAGTCGGCCGCTGGGCGGCGAACGTCTACTCAGCGGATCTTGAACTGACCCCGCCAACGGGTGGCCCCGCTTGGCGGGGTCCTTCGTACGCAAACGCCGCGACCGCGGGCCGGAACTCGCCCGCGGCGCGGATGTTGCTGGCATCTGAAGCGAACGTCAGCCGTCGCTCGGCATCCTCCGCCGGTCGCTAACATTGGTGGCGCGGCAATTGGTTTCATACCAGCCGCGTCCAACCGAGGTTGCGAGGCGAATATCAAGAGTTAGCGAACTGACCACAGATAAACCGCAGTCAAGACAGCCCCGACCAATGAGACGGCTATGAGGCCAATATAAAGCTCCGGCTGATACCAATATGCTCTTGGTTCCAGCTGTAGATCCAATCCAACACGCTCATCTTCGCTGAAGTAGGTCCTGTAAATCCAACCCAGGCGATTCCTGAACTTCTCGATAGAGCGTTGAAACACGTGCAACATACACCAGTGGATAACGAACGTAGCGATTGTAAGTACGCCAAGCCAATTTCGTGCAAGGTCAGTTCGACTGAAGTAGTGCGCTGAGATTACGAAGATAGCCGCATATACAAGTAGGGCGTAGTTGGTCGCCAGCCACTGCTGCCTCTTCAGAAAGATTATGTTGTCCACGGCGCCCTTATAGGCTGTCTCTATATGCTCGGGCATTTGCTGAGCGGCGTTTGCCATCGATCCCTCCCTCAAGCGTCGCTCCGCCAAACATATATCATTTTCTACCGTTGTGACACTGTTTGTCTGCGGGTGTCCGACGAGACGGCGCGGCGCGGGCGGTTGCCGTTAGGATCGCCTCGGTCGCGCCGTTGGTAGACGCGGCGAGCAAGTTTGAGCGCTTGGCGGCGTTCGGCATTGGGCTTCTGCATTCGGGCGCGGCACGAAACGTATCAGCCCGCCGCCTTCCACAGCAGGTTTTCCAGGAAATCGCTGACCGCATCGTTGCGCAGAGCGGGGCGGCGGTAGAGCGCAAGTTCGACGCGCGGCGGAGCGGGAAGGCGGCAGGCGGGCGGATCGAGCACCACGATGCCGGCCTCGACGTTGCCGGGTAGGAGCGTGGCGATGCCGACGCCGGCGCGCACTGCTGCCTGAATCGCGATCAAGCTGCCGCTCTCGAACGCGGCGCGCCAGCGGCGCCCGCAGCGATCGAGCGCCTGCACGGTCCGCACCCGCCATTCGCACGGATGGCGGAACAGCACCAGCGGCAGCGGTTCCCGCGCCGACGGATCGAACGACGGCGCCGCGACCCAAACCAGCGAGCAAGTTCGTCGCTTGCGCGGCGCGCGCCCGACCAGCAGCGAATCGGACAGCACGAGATCGAGCTTGCCCGTCCGGTACGCGTCCCGCATCGCATCGCCGTCGGCGACCGTCACGTCGAGCTCGAGCTCGGGGTGCACGTGGGCAAAATCCGCGAGCGCCATCTGCAGACCGCTCGCCGCAATATCCTCGAGCAATCCAATGCGCCGCCGTCCGCCGCCCCTGCCGGCGCGGCTGCGCACATGCGCCTGGGCCTCGTCGTTGAGCGCAAGGATCCGCTCTGCGAGGGGCAGAAAGGCCTCGCCTTCCGGCGTCATCACGACGCCGCTCGCGATGCGGCGCAGGAGGGAGCAATCGAGGATGTCTTCCAATCGGCGAAGCTGCTGGCTGATCGCTGGCTGGGTCCGCCCCAGGACCTCGGCGGCGCGGCCCATGCTGCCCGTGCGTACTGCGGTGACGAAGCAGCGCAAGGCGGCGGTGTCGACATCCCTGCTCATAAGGCAATCTTATGGGATGCTTGCAAAAATTACCAGTTCTTTGGCCCTGCCGGATCGCATAGCCTTGCTCCGATCTCGGCATCCGACGTCAAAGGCTGCGACTTGCTCGACGACCCGCAAGCGCTGGCGCTATGCGCCTCCTTTCTGTTCGGTCTCGCGCTAGTGCTGACTCAGTTCGGCCTGCGCCACGTGCCGCCGAGCCGCGGGGCATCGGTCAGCATCCCGACCTCGGCGGTGCTCCTTTCGATACTTGCGCCGCTTATGCTCGACTGGGATGGATGCGACCCGCGCGGCGGCTTGATCTTTGCGCTGGTCGGCCTGTTGTTTCCCGCGACCGTCACGTTGCTAACGTTCGAGGCGAATCGGCGCATGGGGCCGAGCATTTCCGGGGCCCTTAGCAGTTTGACGCCGTTGTTCGCGGTCGTGGTTGCCGCGTTCCTGTTCAATGAAGTGCCACGCCCGCTACAAGCGCTCGGCATCGCCATGGTTGTGATCGGCGTGATCACGTTGTCGATCAAGCGCGACTGGCTCGGCACGCGCTGGCACTTTGGCGCGATCCTGCTGCCGATCGGGATTGCGGGAATTCGCGGGCTGACCCATCCGATCACCAAGCTCGGCCTCGCGCTGTGGCCCAGCCCCTTCGCGGCGGTGCTGATCGGTTATCTGATGTCGAGCCTCGTTGTGACAGGCGTGGCCGTGGCCGGCAAGACCACGCTGCCAAGCGGGAATCGCCGCGCCGGCGGGCTGTGGTTTGGCTGCGTCGGGGTCTGCAATAGTCTCGGCGTCCTCGCGTTATACTCGGCGCTGGCGCGCGGGCCGGTGCTTCTGGTGTCGCCGCTCGTTGCGACGTATCCGCTGGTAACCCTGGCGTTTGCGGCAATCTTGCTTCGCTCGGCGCGCGTCACGATTGCGCACCTCATCGGCGTGACGACCACGGTCGCGGGCGTGATGCTGCTGGTCGGGACGTGAAGCGACGCCCGAACGACGCTGACGAGGAACGTCTTGAGCCCGTACGAACAGTGCGCCTACGTGGCGCGCTGCTAAATGCTAAGCTCCCGTCTCATTGATGCGATCTCACGGCCACGTGGATACTTGTGGTCACGATATCAGCGGAGCGTCGATGAGCAGTCCCGCAGAAATTTCGATTTGTACCCGCCAGGACTACGACCAGATTCTCGATGACCTGCGTGAATTCTGGGGTGCGCGGGATACCCGCCACCTGCACCATCCGTTCCTCATTTACGAGTTTGGAAACTCGGCTTTCGTCATTCGCAACGGAGGGGAGGTCGTTGCGTATTTGTTTGGCTTTCTCTCGCAGACCGAGCCGGTCGGATATGTGCATGCGGTCGCCGTCCGCACGTCCGCCCGTCGGCAACGCCTCGCGCAGGAGCTTTTCGGCCACTTCGCCGAGTTCGCTCGGCGGCATGGTTGCAAGCACGTCAAGGCGATCACCACGCCGTCAAATCTGGAGTCCATCGCATTTCACAAAAGCCTTGGCATGCAGCTCCTCGGCGAACCCAATAGCGGTGGAATTCCGGTGCTGCCCGACTATGCCGGCCGCGGCGCGCCGCGCGTGGTCTTTTGGAAGGCGATCTAGACGGACCGTCACGGGCATCGGGGGGTCGGCTGCATCTCGTTGTGGGCCTGCGGCCGTGCGTAAGCCTGCTTACCTCCAGAGCAGACTGGCTTGGAAGCGGGGTAGGCCGGACGCTCCGGCCACGGCGCGGGCCCCACGGCCCCAGACGGGCGGACCCGGTTAATCTTGGTTAATGCAGGGCAGTACTAAGCCTCCTGGCACCCCTCGCATTTGAACCAATCGACCCCCCAAAGCGACAAATAGGTCGACAGCCACCGCCGGCGACCGAGCCGGCACTGTGGGGGTGGTCGATCGGTAACCGGGGAGGGGGGGCACTCATGCACATACAAGCTGGGCTCTGACTACGAGCTCGCCGACGGCGGTTCGGGCCGTCGCAGTGCTGATTCCACGATCTTTGCAGCGTCCGGCTCACCGATGTCGCGCCCGTGCGCGGCAGCGAGCCTTCCACGACAAGTTCGCACCTTTGGAGAACATCTCATGCATGGCCTTCGTTATGATCGTATCCTGGCAGGCACGGCCCTGGCCCTGATCCTTGCCGTCCCGATGGTCGGCCTGGCGCAGGGTCCCAATAAAATGGCACCCGCGCCCACGACCGCTTCGCCTCCGGCAGCTTTACCTGTCGAGCAGACCGCAACCCCGGCGCCCGCGCCCACCGCAGCCTCGCCTGTCGAGCAGACTGCGACCCCGGCGCCCGCGGCCGCGGCAGCCTCACCTGCCGAGCAGGTTTCAACCCCAACGCTTGCCGCCGATCCGGTGGCCATGACGGAGCAGGCCGTCCCGGCCGATCCTCTGGCGTCGCTCGATCCCGCCGACCGCGCGATCGCGGAAAAGATCCGCGACCTCCTGGCCGCGACCTCGGACAAAGTTTTTGCCAGCAAGAAAGAGCGCGCGGCAGCCGAGGCGTTCTACCAGAACCGCAACTTCCTGCCGGTCTGGCTCGACAAGGGCGTCGAGAACGCGCGCGCCACGTCCGCCATCGCTCGCTTGAAGCACGCCGATGCCGATGGGCTCGAGGTCAGCGACTATAAGACGCCGAGTTTTGCCGGTCTTGGACCCGACGCACTGGCCGAAGCCGAGCTCAAGCTCACGCAGACGGTGCTCACCTATGCCCGCCACGTGCAGGCCGGGCGCTTCGCTTACACCCGCGTCAGCCGCAACATCGAGCTTCCGCAAGCAGTGCCCGAGCCCGCAGACATCCTCGGCACGATCGCCGCCGCGTCGGACGCGGGCAAAGCGCTCGACGCGTTCAGCCCCCGGCACGAGGAGTACCAGAAACTCAAGGCGATGCTGGCGGAGCTGCGCGCCAGCGCGGGTGGCAAAAAAAGCGAAGCTCCCCGACAGATCGAGACCATCATCGCCAACATGGAACGCTGGCGCTGGTATCCGCGCGATCTCGGCAAAACCCACGTGGTCGTCAACCAGCCGGACTTCACGCTCAGGGTGATGCATGAGGGTGCCCAGGTCTGGACCACCCGAATTGTCATCGGCAAGCCCAGCATGCCGACGCCGCTGCTGACCGAAACGATGAAATTCATCACGGTCAATCCGACGTGGCATGTGCCGCCGTCAATCGTGCATAATGAATATCTGCCGGCGCTGGCACAGGATCCGACCGTGCTCGATCGCATGGGGCTGCGCGTGAGCTACAGCGGCGGTGGCGTCTCGATCAGCCAGCCGCCGGGTCCCAACAATGCATTGGGACGGATTCGGTTCAACTTTCCAAACCGGTTCCTGGTCTATCAGCACGACACGCCGGACAAGTATTATTTCGCCCATGAGGTCCGCGCCTACAGCCACGGCTGCATGCGCGTGCAGGATCCGGCGAAATACGCCGAGGTTCTCCTCAACATCGCCCGTCCGCACGAGCATTGGACGGCGGAGAGGATCAAGCGGATGTTCGGCAACGGCGAGCAGGACATCCAGCTGCAGCCGACGCCGATCTGGGTCCACCTCACCTATCAAACCGCCTTCGTCGACAACGCCGGCAAGCTGCAGACCCGGCGCGACATTTACAATCTCGACAGCCGTACCTTTGCGGCGATCAAGAGCGCGCGCGGCGTGATCGAGCCCGCGCCCGAGCGCAGGCGGGAGGAAATGGTGGCGTCCGGATCGACCCAGCGCAGGTCCGCTCCGGTCGTGCGTAACGGCGCCATCTCCCAATCGATGGTCTACCCCACGCCGAGTTACGCCAGACCGCTCTTCCCGCCGGCCTTCTTCCGCTGATCTTTTTGCGGCGGCGCTAGTCTCGGGGTCCCCTCGCAATAGAGCGAGGGGGCCCCGATCGTTGTTGTGACCGAAAAGCTACACCACGGGGCTTTTCGACTATGGCGGCAGACGCTCCACAATTGCCGCGAATTTTTCCCGCACAAGCATCCGCGGGCACGGGAGACGGCATAACGGATCATCGAACGGGTGGTGCGATGCGCGAAATCTTGGAGAGCGAAATCCCCGACACGGCGCCTTACAAGGAATGGCTCGGTATCGTGGGCTCCATGCTGGTGGCGGTCCTGATCTGCGCAGTCCTGTACGCAGGCGGCGTCCTGACCTGAAGCTGCCCCCTCGCTCGATAGATCGGGCGGCGACGCGTTGTGAAGATCAGACTTTGAATCTGGAGGCCGGGGGCTCGAAATCCCTCCGAGCGCGCCACCACGCATCGGGCACGATCTCACCGTGCGCGCTTGAAGTGTTGCTTCATCGGCTCGAAATAGCTGCGCTGCCATCCGCCGTCGCGGTAGCTGGTGTGACCGTCGGGCACGTTGCTGTGCCGCACCGTGACCGTGGTGCCGCCCGTCGCCGGCTGTAGCACCACTTCGATCTGCGAATCCGCATCGGCGTCGGTGAATTTGGTGGTTCGCCACGATTGGACGATACGCCGGCCCGGCTCGAGCGTCAGGTTCCGTCCCGTGATGTAACCGTTCCATACCGTGAACGCGGCGCCTTCCTGCGCAGAGATTTGCGCCTTTTGCCCGCCGGTGATCTTTTCGTGGCCGTTGCTGCTGAGCCAGGCGTCGTAGATGTCTTGCGCCCTTGCCGGAATAAAGTCGCATACCGAGAACTCGAATGGCATTGCGCCGCCCCTTTTGCCGATCGTCCTGACCGCGAGCATCGCCGCGGATGCCGGCCGCTCCATCGACCGTCACTGGTGTCCCGATTCCGAAGTTCGCATCATTGTGCCGCAGCCTCGTTTGCGAACTTCGGAATCGAAGGACGCCAGCAACTCATTTGATCTAGTGTGGCTTTGGTTCAGAAGTCCGCATTTCGGACGCGCTGCAAGAATGATGCGGACTTCTGAAACCGCCACGCTAATACTTGTATTTCGGCTGCCAGTCCGCGGCGCCTTCGGGAAGGAGATCGAAGAAGTGCCAGATCGAGCAGAAATCATCGCCCGGCCCGAACGACGTGTCCGCGACCCGGACGATTTTTTCGCCCTGTTTCTTGAACACGGACACGCCCGGCAGCCAGCCGTCGTCGCTCCGATAGCCCATGTCGGCGGCGAAGGTGGAATCGCGATGCGACACCATGCGGAAGCGCCAGCCGCGCGATGCCTTGAATTTCTCCTGCGCCTGCGGATCGTCGGGCGACGCGACGGCGAAGGCGGCGCGATTCTCGATGTGCGGCAGCAAGCCGTTGAAACCGTCGGCCCATAAGGTGCAGTAGGGACAACTCGCGCCCATATTGTGAATGACGAACAGGCTCGCTTTGTCGCCGAACAGCTGCGACAGGCGAACCGGTCCGTCACGGGTGGCGAAGGTGTAATCCCCCACCTCTTTCGGCTCGACCGATTGCTGCATCTCCCGGATCTTGCCGCGAAGGTCGGAAATCTGCCGCCGATATTGCGCCAGTCGCTCGGATGTGTCCTGATATCGCATGGCAAACCTCCTTCCTACGATGTTGGCCGCAATCAAACCTTGCGGCCGGTCTTGGTTCTGCGCCTCGCCGCGCGCCGCTTGCGTCGCCGCGGTTCTGAACCCTCCTCCAGCATGGCGGCGAGCATCTCGAATTGCTCCTGCCAGTACTTGCTGTAGCGGTTGATCCAAACCGCCACCGCGAAAATCGGGCCCGCGAGGAGGCTGCATCGGCTGATGCGACCGGTGCGTTGCTGCTGCACCAGCCCCGCCCGCACCAGCACCTGGATGTGGCGGGACACCGCCTGCAGGGAGATGTCGAAAGGGGCGGCGAGCTCGGACACGAGCAATGCCTCATCACCGAGCCGCTGCAGGATCGCGCGCCGGACCGGATCCGAGAGCGCGAAAAAAACGCGATCGAGCAGCGCCTCGTCGGGATCGGCGCCCGCGTCGAACAACGCCACGATTTGTGCACCGCTCGCCATGGGCCAAGAATTATCAAGCATTCGGTTGATAGTCAACCGATAGATTGACTATCGGAGTTTGCGGGGCAGGCGGACGTCGTGCGCTCAGCCACCCCCTCGCAGCCGCGCCAGGCCCTGTTCGAGCAGCACCGGCACGGGCGCGGGGAGGGCGAGCTTGCGGGCCTCATCGCGTCCCAGCGGCGACATCTTGTTCCAGGTCTTGGCCAGGATGCCGGCGAGCTTGTCCTCGTCGGTCTTGGCCAAGAAGTCGGCGAGGTAATGCTCGAGGAACACGACGCACGCGACGTCCTCGATCATTTGCGCCTCGGCGTCCGATTTCAGCCGCTCCTTGCGGATGAGCGCGCCGACGCGCTCCACGTCGCCGGCGTCGTAACCGGCGGCCACCATCATCTCGCCGATCCGCCGGGCGTGAAAGCCCTGCAGATCCTTGCGCCACTTCAAATAACCCACGCGTCCTGCGGGATAATTCGCGCGCGGCGAGGTCCAGCGCTCGATATGCTGTCCGCGCGCGGCGATGCGCAGGTGCTCGGACGCATGCGGTGCCATGCGCGCGAGCGTCGCGCTCATGCGCCGTCCATAAACGAGCTCGGCGGGGTGAAGCTGATCGCCGACCGCGATCTTGTTGGGATCGCGCGCGTTGGCGGCGTCGATGGCCGCAATGACGTCGGTCAGCCGCTTGCCGTCCTCGCTCATGCTTCACACGGTTGCCGACGTTCGCTGCCCGGTCGCGCGCCGTACCATAGCGCCGGCCGCGCGCGCCGTCATTTTTTCGCGGGCCATGGGATGCGCCGCTCCCCATCTTCGGCCGATGGTCGCGGCGGCGCTTCCACCGCTGATCAAATCGCGCGATAATCCGGGCATCGAAGAACGGCTCATCGGGAGGTCATCCATGCGAGGACGGCAGCGTTGGCTTGGAGCGGCGGTCGCCGTGCTCGCAGCCGCATCGATGTCGAGCGGCGCGCACGCGCAAGCCGCCCTGACCGGGTTGGTGTCCTCGAGCGAAGAGGGCGCGATGGAGGGCGTGCTGGTCAGCGCCAAGAAGGAAGGCTCGACCATCACCACCACGGTAGTGACCGACGAGCGGGGACGCTACAGCTTTCCGGCCGCGCGCATGGAGGCGGGCAAATACACGATCTCGATCCGCGCCATCGGCTACAAGCTCGACGGTCCCAAGACGGTCGACGTCCCCGCCGGCAATACCGGCACGGCCGATCTCAAGCTCGGCAAAGTCAAGAGCCTGGTGTCGCAACTCTCCAACGCGGAATGGTTGCTCAGTCTTCCCGGCGCCGACAAGCAGAAGGGCTTTCTCACGATGTGCGTGGGCTGCCACACGCTCCAACGGGTCTTGACCTCGAACCACGACGCCGCCGAATTTCAGCAGGTATTTTTGCGAATGGCGCGTTACTCGCCCGGCAGCACGCCCACGCATCCGCAACCGCTGCTGCCCGGCCCGCGCGGCGAGCGCCCGGCGGTCACCGGCGATGCCGCCAAAGCGGCCGCGGAATTTCTCGCGAGCGTGAGCCTCGGCAATTCGGAGGCGATCGAATATCCGCTCAAGACGCTCCCCCGCCCCAAGGGCCGGTCCACCAAAGTCCTCATCACGGAATACGATCTGCCGCGCAAGGGCGCGCTTCCGCACGACGTAATCGTCGATAAGGATGGGCAGGTTTGGTACTCTGATTTCGGCGCACAATTCGTGGGCGTCATGGACCCGAAGAACGGAACGACCAAGGACATTGCGATCCCGGTGGTGCGGCCCGAGCAGCCGAAAGGCGGCCTCGATCTCGAGTTCGACCCCGACGGCAATATCTGGCTGGCGATGATGTATCAGGCCGCCATCGCCAAGGTAGATCGCAAGACGCACGAGGTCTCGGTGTTCCCGTTCCCGAAGGAATGGATTTCGACCTCGGCACAGGCCTCGATGGTGTCGCCGACCTATTCGAACGTCGACGGCAAGGTGTGGACCAACAATCAGGAGGATCACCTCAACTATCGGCTCGATCTGGCGACCGGCAAGTTCGATAATCCGGGTCCGGCCAAGACGCCCGCCGGCAAGCAGATTCGGGCCTATGGCATGCCCACCGATCACCAGAACAACCTCTATCAGCTGGAGTTCGGCGGCGGCAGCATCGGCCGGCGCGACGCCAAGACGCTCGAGGTCACCATCTGGCCGACGTCGGGCGCGCTGTCGCGCCCGCGTCGCGGCCGCGTCGACGAGCAAAACCGGCTGTGGTTTGCCGAATATGGCGGCAACGGCATCGGCATGTTCGACCCGCAGACCGACGCCATCAAGGAGTGGCGGCTGCCGACGCCCTGGAGCGCGCCCTACGACGTCGTTGCCATCAAGAACGGCGCCGAGGTGTGGACCGGCTCGATGCTGACCGACCAGGTGTCTCGGCTCGACACCGCCACGGGGCAAGTCGTGGACTATCTCTTGCCGCGCACCACCAATATCCGGCGCGTGTTCGTGGATAGCTCCGCCGAGCGGCCGATACTCTGGGTCGGCAGCAACCATGGCGCCGCCATCGTCAAGGTGGAGCCGCTCGATTAGACCGGCGAGATCGAAGTCGGCGGGTCTACGCGCCGCCGCGCACCAGCCCCATTTTTTCCAACGGCGCAGATGGTAGGATGGTCGATGGGCGGCGCCGCGTGTTGGTATATGGTTCTGCGACAGGAGCATCGCGTCAGCGAAGGGAGTGCCTGGATGTCATCCTCGAGCGATTGGGAGATGCCGCATGCCGTCCAGCCCAAGGCGGAGAATTACGCCTACGACCTCGAGGGGGCGCTGACCTCGCTGGTGGGGCTGCGCGCCATCATTCCCGCCGATGCCTTCACCGCCGAGACGCTGGGCACCGAGCGCACCGGCAACGGCGTCCTGATCCGCGAGGGCGTGGTGCTCACCATCGGCTACCTCGTCACCGAGGCGGAAACGATTTGGCTGCATCTCGCCGACGGCCGCGCGGTTCCCGGTCACGTCTTGGCCTACGACCAGGAAACCGGCTTCGGGCTGGTCCAGGCG
>JBKOXY010000329.1:0-5897 GCA_046725125.1 Pseudomonadota bacterium
GAGGTTGAGAAGGCGCTCGCGGGGTTACCGGTGCATCTCGTCCACAATCCGGATTTTGCGCAGGGGCTGGGCACCTCGCTGCGAGCCGGCATAGCTGCCGTGCCGGCGGACGCCGACGGCGCGATCATCTGCCTGGGGGACATGCCGCAGGTCGATGCCAGCGTGATCGACCGACTCATCGGCGCCTTCGATCCCGACCGTGGCGCGCTCATCGTGATGCCGACCGTCGAAGGCAAGCGCGGCAATCCGGTGCTATGGTCGCGGCGGTTCTTTCCAGACCTGATGGCGATCGAAGGCGATGTGGGCGCGCGCCATTTCATCGGCCGCTACAGCGAAGCGGTGGTCGAAGTGCCGCTCGAGGGCAAGGCCGCGCTCGTGGACGTCGACACGCCGGAGGCGCTCGTCGGCGTCAAAGCCGCAATCGAGGGCGCTTTCTCGAAATGAACGTCCCGGGCGCGCGGCCCGGGACGGATCATTCGGCAGTTCGATCGTCAGCGGCCGGGACGGCACCACAAGAGGGTGCAGACCGGCACGGGGCTGTTGCGCTCGCAGCGCCGCAGCGCGAAGAGCTTGGCGTCGATGATGTCGTAGGCGCGGGCAAACCCGCCCGAGCCGAGCCCGGTGGCATAGCAAACCCACGCCGAGGCCTCGGACGAGGCCATCGTCAGCAAGGAAGCGGCAACGACAAACGCAGCGAGAGTCCGTCCCATTTCGTCCTCCTCAGGTGGCGCCGTCGACGAGGTCACGCGAGGCGACGCATGACGAGGCGCTCACGGCATAGGGGCCTCTTTCTGATGGGTTCGTTTGGCCAAAATGAGGGCGCCCGCTGTCCGAGTGGCTTCGTTCGGCCGAGTAGAGGGTAGCCCCGCGTCGTCCGGAGCCCTTTCAGCCTCCTTCCGTGCCAACCCGAAGGCTTGCGCCCGCCGGCCTTCAAGCCTACATTATGACTGACCAGTCAGTCAGTTTTGAAGGACCGACGAGGCATGGTCGCAAACCCCAAGAAGACGGGAAAGCGTGGCGCGGCCGGCGCCGGCCAAGGCGCTGCGCGGGAGGATGCGGGCGCGGTGCGGCGTGAAAAGCGGCGCGCCGCCATCCTGGCTGCTGCGCTGGAAGAGTTCGCCGCGCGGGGCTTTGCCGCAACGCGGCTCGATGATGTTGCCCGCCGCGCGCGCATCGCCAAGGGCACGATCTACCTCTACTTCCGTGACAAGGAGAGCCTGTTCCAAGAACTGGTGCGCGCGATGCTGAGCCCGGTGGCGGGCACGATCGCGGCCGCCCCGCTGCGCGATCTGCCCATTCGCGCCGTGGCTGAGATGATCGTCGACGTGTTCGTGAACGAAATCTACGGCACGCGCCGCAAGGACGTGATCCGGCTGATCATCGCCGAAGGGCCGCGGTTTCCCAAGCTCGCCGAGTTCTACTATCGCGAGGTCATCGCGCGCGTGCTGCCGGTCATCCGCGCGCGGCTCGCGTTGGCGGTGGAGCGCGGCGAACTCCCCCACGACGCGCTCGCCCGCTTTCCGCAATTGCTGGTCGCGCCCGCCCTCGTCGCCATCATATGGAGCG
The DNA here is from genome assembly GCA_046725125.1 of Pseudomonadota bacterium. Lineage (GTDB taxonomy): Bacteria > Pseudomonadota > Alphaproteobacteria > Rhizobiales > Xanthobacteraceae > VAZQ01. Next base: position 1,567 of record JBKOXY010000329.1, read on the forward strand.
GCTTGTTCGGGCGCTTCGCTCCGCTCGACATACGCGACCTCATGCGCGCGCACCTCGATTTGCTGTTCGGGGCAAGGAGCGCGACATGAGCGGCGGCCGCTTCGCGCTCGCATTGCTCGCGGGCCTCGTGCTCGCCGGCTGCGACAATGGAAAAGAGCCGACCTTCCAGGGTTGGGTCGAGGCCGAACTGATCTTCGTCGGCCCCGACGAGACCGGACGCGTCGAGACGCTCACGGTGCGCGAGGGCGATCAGGTCGAGCGCGGCATGCTGCTATTCACCATCGATCCCGATCTGCAGCTCGCCGATGTCGCCATGCAGGAGGCCGCGGTGAAGAACGCACAGCAGGCCTACGACCGCGCGCAGCAGCTCTTGAAGACGCAGGCCGGCACGCAAAAAAACCTGGACGATGCCGAGGCTGCGCTGCGCACGGCACAGGCAAGGCTCAACTCGGCGCAGACCAGGCTCGCGCGGCGCAAAGTATTCAGCCCCGTCACCGGCTCCGTCCAGCAGATCTATTACCGCGGGGGCGAGCTGGTCCCGGCCGGCAAGCCGATCCTCGCGCTGTTGCCCCCCGGCAACCTGAAGGTGCGGTTCTTCGTCAACGAAGCGACGCTGCCCAAGCTCAAGTTCGGCGACCCCGTCACCGTCACTTGCGACGGCTGCGAGCGCGACATCACCGCCAAGATCAGCTTCATCTCCCGCACCTCGGAATTCACGCCGCCGGTGATCTACAGCATGGATGAGCGCTCCAAGCTCGTATTCTTGATCGAAGCGCGACCGGAACGGCCCGAGCACCTGCGCGTCGGCCAGCCGGTGAGCGTTGCGCTGGGGCAAGGCCAGTGACGATGGTGCCGGATATCGCCATCGACGTCGAAGGACTGACGAAATCCTTCGACGGCCGCAAGGTCGTGCGCAACCTGTCAATGCGGGTCAAGCGCGGGGAAATCTATGGCTTCCTGGGCCCGAACGGCTCGGGCAAGACCACGACCATCCGGATGTTGTGCGGGCTGCTCACGCCGGACGAAGGCCACGGCACCTGCCTCGGCTACGACATCCGCACCCAGGCAGACGAGATCAAGCGCCGCGTGGGCTACATGACGCAGCGCTTCAGCCTCTACCAGGATCTCTCGGTGCGCGAGAACCTGGAATTCGTCGCACGCCTCTATGGTGTTGCCAACCCGGCGGCGGCGTCGCGCGCGATGATCGAGCGGCTCGGACTCGAGGGTCGCGAGGCGCAGCTTGCCGGCGAGCTCTCGGGTGGCTGGAAACAGCGGCTTGCGCTTGGGGCCTGCACGTTGCCGAACCCGCAGCTTCTTCTTCTCGACGAGCCGACCGCGGGCGTCGATCCGAAGGCGCGACGGGAGTTCTGGAACGAGATCCATGCGCTCGCGGGCCACGGCCTCACGGTGCTGGTCTCCACGCACTACATGGACGAAGCCGAGCGCTGCCACGAGATCGCGTACATCGCCTACGGCGTGCTGCTCGCGCATGGCACGGTCGACGAGGTGATCGCGGCTTCCCATCTCGACACCTACACGGTGAGCGCGCGCGATGGCGCAGGGCTGACGGAGCTGGCCGAGGAGTTGAGCCAACGCGCGGGCGTCGACATGGTGGCGCCGTTCGGCACCAGCCTGCACGTGTGCGGACGCGACGAGGCGGCGCTCGAGGCTGCGGTTGCGTCCTACCGCGATCGGCCAAACCTCACCTGGACGCGCTCGGATCCCTCGCTCGAGGACGTCTTCATCGACCTCATGGGCAGGGCCAAGGACAATTTCCAATGACCACGCTCGCTCCCATGAGCGCGCCGCGCGGGCGCTCGTCCGCCGACTTCTGGCGTCGGACTTGGGCGATGCTGGTCAAGGAGTTCATCCAGCTCAAGCGCGACCGCGTTTCGTTCGCCATGATCATCATGATCCCGCTCGTTCAGCTGCTGCTGTTCGGCTACGCCATCAACACCAATCCGCGGCACCTGCCGACCGCGGTGCTGCTGCAGGAGCAGACAGATCTCGGCCGCTCGATCCTCAAGGCGATTCAAAACACCGCATATTTCGACGTCACCCATATCGTCCAAGACAAGACCGAGTTCGATCACCTGCTCGCTTCCGGCGCGGTGCTGTTCGCAATCGAAATTCCAGCGAATTTCGAGCGCGCGGTGCGTCGCGGCGATCGTCCCGCGCTCCTGGTCGCCGCCGACGCGACCGACCCGGTGGCCGCGGGGTCGGCCATGGCTGCGCTCGGCACGTTGGTGCAGACCGCGCTCCAGCACGACCGTGCCGTCCCAGACGGCGCGACGCCACCGTTCGAGATCCGCACCCACGCCCGCTACAATCCGGCGGCCAACACGTCGTTCAATATCGTGCCGGGCCTGGTCGGCACCATTCTCACCATGACCATGCTGATCTTCACCGCGCTCTCGGTGACGCGCGAGATCGAGCGCGGGACCATGGAAAGCCTTTTGGCCATGCCAATCACGCCGGTCGAGATCATGCTCGGCAAGATCATCCCCTACATCATCGTCGGGTTCGTGCAGGCCGCCCTCATCATCGGAATCGGCATCGGCCTGTTCGGCGTGCCGCTCTTGGGAAGCCTCCTCCTGCTCGCGCTACTCAGCACGCTGTTCATCACCACCAATCTTTCGATCGGTTACACGTTTTCGACCATCGCGCAGAACCAGCTGCAGGCGATGCAGATGTCGATGATGTTCTTCCTGCCCAACATCTTGCTTTCGGGTTTCATGTTTCCGTTTGCGGGCATGCCCGCGTGGGCGCAATGGATCGGCGAGTTCCTGCCGCTCACCCATTATCTTCGCATCGTGCGCGGGGTCATGCTCAAGGGCGCGGGGATTGCGGACCTGCGCTACCCTACGCTCGCGCTCGCCGGCCTGATGCTGATCGCCATGATCATCGCGATTAGTCGCTTCCGGCGCACGCTGGATTAGAGCTGTTTTCGCTGGGGCAGGCATTTCGTCATTCCGGGCGTGCCGTCCCGGGGTTTACCCGAGATCGGCGGTCCAGGAATAAGAACCGACGAGACCCTAGTCGGACCGATCGACGCTGCGCCACGCTTTACGCAGCCGCTCTCGCTAGCATTACGTGGGGTGTGTTCAGGTGCCGCTCATGCCGCGCGCCCCCCGTCCATGGACTGCGAATGCTCGCCACCCGGCTCGGAGATGCCGCACAAGGCGCTCCCCGCGCTGGCCGCGCCGTCGGTAAGGGCGATGTCGCCCAGCGAGAGGATACCCACCAGGCGCTTTTTGCGGTTGAGCACGGGCAGCCGGCGAAGCTTGATGTCGGCCATATTTTGCACGACCTCGTCGAGGTCATCGTCCTCGAAGCAGTACATTACTTCTTTGCTCATGATGTCCCGGATCGGCGTCTGCGGGCCCTTATCGGCGCCGACGGCGCGGATGGTGATGTCGCGATCGGTGATCATGCCGACCAACCGGTCATTCTCTCCGACCGGCAGCACCCCGGCGTCGATCTGCGCCATCAGGCGCGCGGCATCGCGGATCGGCTGATTGGGACTGGCGATTTTGACATCGTCGGTCATCGCTTCACTGACTTGCATGGCAGTTCTCCTCACGTGTTGAAGCGCTTTGGAACTCCTGGTGCACGAGTTGCCCCGCGCGGCCCGGTCAAGCGGCGGGTTCGAAGCGCCGCCCCTCTGTCCCGGTCGGCCACAAGGCGCGGATATTCTCCGGCAGCGCTTGCCGAACTTTCTCGACCTGGTGCGGATCGAGGCGATGGTTGAGAACCTGGAGGGTCACATGCGCGGCGTCCTTGACGTTGACCGGCCGTATGTCGGCCAGACGCCGCGATACGTGGTCCAGGAACTGTTCCGCCGACCGTTGCTTGAGCGTCTGCTCGCTCGGGTGCCATTGGTCGTAGTAGAGACCCCGCACCAGCAGCGGCAGTTGCGCGCCGAGATGCACCGCCAGCCCGATCTGGAGGCGGTCGCGCAACGCATGCAGAACGGCGCCCAGCACGTGCCACGCCACCTGTCGGTCGGGCCCGAGCTTGGCCATGATCTCGTCGATCCAGATGTTGGTTGTCTGCAGGGTCTTGTCGAACACGTCGAGGCCGGTGGCGCTCATGTCAGTCCTCCCATGATCGCACCGCGGTTCTGGTCGGGGAACGCACGGTGCCGTCCGCAGTTCCAGTGCGTCGATGTGGTTTTCGGTCGGTGCAGAAATGTTCCAGCGTCTGTCGGAATCGGCGGAAAGTTCCCGCGGGCACGCCGCGGCGGGCGGCGGACTATCCGGGCGCCTTCAGTGACTGGAACTTCATTTCATCGATTGGCGCCTAGGTGTGCGCGGCCTCTTCATCGCCGC
>JBKOXY010000044.1:0-6090 GCA_046725125.1 Pseudomonadota bacterium
GGCCGCGGTGCCCGCGATGCGGCCGAACACCGCGCCCGAGGTCAGGCCGGAGCCGCCGGGATAGTTGAAATAGAACAATCCCCCGACCAGTTCGCCGGCGGCATAGAGGCCGCGGATCGGCTGGTAGTCGGTATTGAGCACTTCGGCGTCGGTGGTGATGCGCACGCCGCCGAAGGTGAAGGTGAGGCCGCACGTCACCGCGTAGCCTTCGAACGGCGGCTCATCGATGGTGTTCGCCCAGTTGCTCTTGTTGACGGCGAGGCCCTCGGTGCGCCGGCCGTCCTTGACGTTCGGATTGAACGGAATGTCGCGGCGCACGGCCTTGTTGTACTCGGCGATGGTCTTGAGAAACTGCTCCGCGTTCACGCCGTCGAGCTTGTGCGCGAAGTCCTCGATCGTATTGGCGACGACCTTGGTGATCTGCCGGATCTTGTACTCGTCGCGCTGCAGATGCTTCACCTTCTGGTCGAAGATCTGCCAGGCGAACTGGTCGGGCTGCTCCAGCACCACGCGGCCATATTTGGCGTAGGTGTAGTTGCGGAAGTCGGCGCCTTCGTCGACGAAGCGCTTGCCGGTGGCGTTGACGAGAATGGCGAACGGGTAGGAGTGTTTCTGAAACTGGTCGCCGACCGCGAGGTCGCCGAACTCGGGGGCATTCATCTCCCATTGCACGGCGTGGCAGCCGGACCAGTTGCCGCAGGGGCTCGCGCCGATGTCCATCGCCATGCGAATGCCGTCGCCGGTGTTGAAGCGCGTGCCGCGCACCTTGGCGAGGTCCCAGCCAGGTCCGAGATAGCGCGTGCGCCACTCGGAATTGGACTCAAATCCGCCGCATGCGAGCACCACCGACTTGCTGCGCAGCTCGCTTTCGACGCCCCCGTGCCGGACGCGCACGCCCATCACCCGCACGCCGTCATGGATGAGGCTGAGCGCGCGCGTGCTGTAGCGAATCTCGATGCCGCGCTTGGTCGCGGCATCGGTGAGCATCTTGATGAGGCCGGGTCCGCCCCCGACCGCCTCGACGGTGAGGCCGCCCCAGAACTTGAACTTGCCGTCGATCTTGAACGCCTGGCGGCCATAGATCGGGATGAAGCGCACGCCCTTCTCGCGCATCCAGCAGAAGGTATCGAAGCTCCTGGTCACCAGCAGCTCGACCAAATCGGGGTCGGCGCGATTTTGCGTCACCCGCGCCATGTCGTCGAAAAATTGCTCCTTCGTATAGATGCCGAAATCGGTGGTGGCGATTTCCTGTTCCGTCAGATCCGGCACCAGCGCCTTGATGTCGTCGACGCCGTTGTAAACGACCCGCACCGATCCCGCGGTGAAGCGGCTGTTGCCGCCGGATTCTTCCTCGGGCGCTGCCTCCAACATTAGCACCGACGCGCCTTGTTCCTGCGCCGCTAGCGCCGCACAGAAGGCCGCGTTGCCGCCGCCCACCACGATGACATCCGGCTCCGATTTCGCCATCTAACCTCTCACACGATGCTCACGCCTGTCGGCTCCGCTTGGGGCGCACGGGTCCCGGCCTTCGCCGGGACGGCAACGGATCGTCGCCAGCCGATCATCCAGGTCTCGCACTACTCAGCCGCGGCGGTTGCGACGCCGCCATGGGCCTTCGACCAGCCCGCCGGGTCATGCATGAACTTCTCGATCTCGGCGAGCTTGGCGGCGTCGAACTTGCCGCTCTCCTTGGCGACCGCGAGCACGTCCCACCAGGTCGCCAGCGCGTGTAGCGTCACCCCGAGATCGCTCAGGATTTTCCGCGCCTCGGGAAAAATGTCGTAGAAGAAGAACACCAGCGCGTGCTCGACCTTGGCCCCGGCTTGGCGCAGCGCGGTGCAGAAATTGATCTTGCTGCGCCCGTCGCTGGTCATGTCCTCGACCAGCAGCACGCGCTGGCCTTCGACGAGATGACCTTCGATCTGGCTGTTGCGCCCGAATCCTTTGGGCTTCTTGCGCACGTAGAGCATCGGCAGTCCGAGCCGGTCGGCCATCCAGGCGGCGAACGGAATGCCGGCGGTCTCGCCGCCCGCGACCGCATCGAATTGCTCGAACCCGGCCTCGCGCATGATGGTGGCGGTGGCGAAGTCGATCAGCGTCGCGCGCACGCGGGGAAACGAGATCAGTCGACGGCAGTCGGTATAAACCGGGCTTGCCCAGCCGGACGTGAAGATGAACGGCCGGTCCGCCATGAAGCGCACCGCGTCGACCTCGAGCAGCATTTTGGCCGTGAGTTCGGCCATCACCTTCTTGTCGGGAAAGCCGGTGCCGGCGGTCATGACTTGATCTCTTCAGCTCTGGGCGGCCACTGCATGCCCCGCTTTCGCGGCCTATGACAAGCGGAGATTTTCAGCTCGGCACGACCTTCCACTCGATCGTTTCCCCGCCGCGATAGACCAACGCCTTCTCGTCCGGCCCTTCGACCTTGATCTCCGCCGGCACGGTCCACGACGATTTTTCGAGCGTGATCCTCGCTTCGTTGGGCGGCAGGCGATAGTGCCTGGGACCGTTGAGCGAGGCAAAGGCCTCGAGCTTGTCGAGCGCGCCTTCCTCCTCGAACACCTTGGCGTAGGTTTCGATCGCAACCGGCGCGTTGAACAGGCCGGGGATGCCGTTCACGGCAAGCTTCTTCGCCATCGGATGGGGCGCGGAATCGGTGCCGAGGAAATAGCAGGCCTCGCCCGAGGTTGCGGCCTTGCGCAGCGCTGCGCGGTCCCTCGCCGTCTTGATGACGGGCATGCAGTACATGTAGGGCTTGAGCCCCCAGCCGAGCCAATCCGTGCGCGTCAAGACGAGATGATAGGGCGTGATCGTGCCGCCGACCTGCGGCGCCGCGCTGCGGACGAAATCGACGCCGTCCTTGGACGACAGGTGCTCCAGAATAAAGCGCAGTCCGGGAAACTGCCTCGTCCACTTGGAGAGGTAGCGCTCGATGAACATGGCCTCGCGGTCGAAGATGTCGATCTCGGGATCGACGTCCTCCCCGTGCATCAGGAACGGCATGTCGATCTTTTCCATCCGCTCCAGCACGCGCATGATCTTGCGATGGTCGGTGACGCCCGCCGCCGAATTGGTGGTGGCATGCGCCGGATAGAGCTTCACTCCGGTGAACACGCCTTGCTTGAATCCGCGTTCGACGTCGTCGGGGTCGGTATCGTCGGTGAGGTAGCACGTCATCAACGGCTTGAACGGCGAGCCGGCCGGCAGCGCGGCCATGACCCGCTCGCGGTAGGCGATGGCGTCCCTGGTGGTGACGACCGGGGGAACGAGATTGGGCATCAGGATGGCGCGGCCGAAATGTCTGGCCGTGAACGGCAGCACCGCCTTGAGCATCGCGCCGTCGCGCACGTGCAGGTGCCAATCGTCGGGTTTGCGGATGGTGATGCGTGTGGTCATCTCATGCGTCCGAACGCTCGCCGCGCGTCAGCTCGAGCAGTTTCAGCCGATGGGCGCCGCGGCTGCGGCGTAGGTTTCGCGCGGCGCTTCGTCGATCATGGCGCCGGTGAGATCGGCGACACGGGCAAAGCCGCGTTTGGCGCACCACGCTTCGAGCCCGTCGATGATGGCGATGATGCCCGAAGGATTGCGGAAAATGAGATAGCCGATCATGACCGCGCTCGCGCCGGCGAGCATGTATTCGACCACATCCTCGACCTTGACGATGCCGCCGCAGCCAATGATCGGGATCTTCACTGCCTTGGCGCATTGGTAGACCATGCGCACGATGATCGGCTTGATGCCGGGCCCCGAGAGGCCGCCGAACTTGTTGCCGATCGCGGGCCGGAAACTGTTGACGTCGATCTTGAGGCCGAGAATGGTGTTCGACACCACCAGCGCGTCGGCTCCCGCCGCTTCGGCCGCCTTGGCGATGGCGACGACGTCACCGGCATTGGGCGAGAGCTTGCACCAGATCGGCTTGTCCGTGGTCTTGCGGATGAGGCTCATGACGTTGAACGTATGCTCCTCGTGCAGCGCGAAATTGCCGCCTTTGGGGTCGCGCGTCGGGCACGAGATGTTGACCTCGAGGACGTCGATCTCGGACACGCTGACGTCGCGCGCCATGGCTTCGAAATCCTCGATTGTCGTCGCCGAGATCGAGCCGACCAGCGGCGGCGTGAAGCGCTTGTAGTCGGGAACCTGGTGGCTCAGGAAATATTCGATGCCCTTGGTCGGCAGGCCGATGGAGTTGATCATGCCGCCTTCGACCTCGGACACGCGCGGCGGCGGGTTGCCGGCGCGAAACTCGCGTGACACGGTCTTTGCGACCAGCGCACCCAGCCGGTTCAAATCGATCACCTGCGCAAGATCGGTCGAGAAGCATCCCGACGCCGGCATGATCGGGTTCTCGAGCGTCACGCTCCCGATCTTCACGCGCATGTCTACCATCCGACCGCCTCCTGTAGATCGAATACCGGCCCTTCGATGCACACGCGGCGAAGCTCTTTCTTGCCGTTGACCTCGAAGGTGCGCACGCAGACGTAGCAGGGGCCGAGCCCGCAGGCCATGACCTGCTCCATGGCGACCTGGCCGGGGATGCCGTGCGCCTTGCCGACGCGCTTCATCAATTGCAAGAGCCGGTTTGAGCCGCAGGTGTAGAACGCGTCGGCTCTTTGCTTCGCGATCAGTCGCTCGAGGATTGCCTCGACGTGCTCGACTGCGCTGGTGCCGTCGGTATCGAGCACGGCGATGACCTCGCCGACCCGCCCGAACAAGTCGTCGGCCATCACGAATTCCGCGCTGCGGGCGCTCAGGATCGCGGTGACGCCGATGCCGCACTCGCCCGCGAGCTGGGAGATCGGCGCCAACGTGGCAAGCCCGACGCCGCGGCCGAGCACGACGATGTGCTTGCAGGCGGGATCGACGGTGAAGCCGACGCCGAGCGGCCCGACCATGTTGAGCTCATCGCCTACTTCCAGCGTCGCCAGCCCATAGGTGCCGCGGCCGACGCATTTGTAGAGAAACTCGACGCGGCGGTTCTCCCGGTCGATGCGGTAAACGCTCTGCGGCCGGCGCAGCCAAAGCTCGCCGGCGTCCGGCGACGGGCACAGCAGATTGAAGAACTGGCCGGGCTTGACCGCCAGCGCCTTGGGCGAGGCATCCACGACCAGGTGCTTGTATTCGGGATTGACCCAGGCGTGGGACACGACCGGGCATAAGGATTCCTCGGCCGGGATGTGCGGCTGGGCGGGCGCGAGCGCGCTCTTGCCCACGACATAGGGTGCCGACGCGAACGGCCGATGGATCATGCGAAGAGTCCGCCTGGGAGACGCCTCGATTGCTCAGCCGGTACCCGCGATCTGTCCCAAAATCAAGATTTTTTCCAAATTCTGAACAGACTGACCAGATCCATACTATCGTACCTCTAGGCCCGCCCGCTCGATCAGCGACCGCATCAACCGCACCGCCGCCGGTCCCTTGAGCGCGCGCTGCCAAAGGTCCTTGGCCATCTTCTCGTGCAGGGCCAATGCTTCCGGCGCCGAGGTGATCATCGCCACGCCGACCCGGATATTGGGCTGCTCGCCGAGCCGGAACGGACTGAGCGCCAGCACCTGCCGGTCCGGCTGGCGAAAAAGCTGAAAGCTCGCGTGCGGCAGCGTGTCCGGCACGATGCCGATCTGCACGCCGATCGGCTCGTCTTGCATGAGCGCGACGAAATGCTCCGCCTCTGCGCGCGCCAACGCGCGCCGTTCGCGCCGTACCTTCTCCGGCAGGCCGAGGCGACCGACCAAGCCGTTTTCCAAAAAGTGTTCCATCTCGATCGCCGAGATGAGATTGACGATGCCGGGCTGGCGTCGGCGGTAGGTGTCCTTGCGCTGGCGCAACACCGCGATGATCTCGTCGACCTGATCGAGCGCGCGCTTGCGGCCCGGCAGCGCGTCGGGGATGCTCTCCCGCAAGATCTCGTCGAGCGCCCGATCGAAGGCGTCGGAGGCCAAGAGGTAGGAGATGGGGCCGGCGAGCACGATGATGTGCTCGCAGGTCTCCTCGATCTGCCGCATGCGTTCGAAATAGCTCACCGCGGAGGCGACGTATTCGACGCCGACGCCCAGCAAGGTCGGCACCGACACCGAAAGCAGCTCCGCGAGTTTT
>JBKOXY010000220.1:0-3636 GCA_046725125.1 Pseudomonadota bacterium
ACGGGGCGCCACCGGCTTGACCAGCGCATCGAGGCGGGCGAGCACGTCGGCGAGCGGCGTCAGCCGGGCGATCCGCTGCCGTCTATCGGGCTCCACGATCATCGCTCGTGTCATTATTATATTGTCGTTTCCGGCGAAACCTGTCCCAGGGGGAGCCGAGCAGGCGGAAAACGAGACCTCGTGGCCGAGAAGACGCTCAATTTGCGCGGACTCAAATGTCCCTTGCCTGCGCTACGCGCGCGCAAAGCCCTGACCGGGCTGAAAGCCGGCGACATGCTCATCGCCGAGTGCACGGACCCGCTCACGGCCATCGACATCCCGAACTTGCTGAACCAGACCGGCGATCGGCTCGAATCGAGCGCGCGCGAGGGCGACGTGCTGGTGTTTCGTATCCGCAAGCGCTGAGGAAGCAATCTATCGCTCGTGACGGCCCTTAAGCGCGTTTACGCGCGTCCATAGCTCACTTAAATCCTGAATTCGTCGCGTTTGCGCCCCTCGGAGACGCTGAGGAACAGCTCGTCGAGCGGGAGTCGCCGCTTGATCAGGCCCTGCTCGTGCGAATAGGTCACGAGCCGCTCGAAATTCCTGGCGTTGCGTTCCGTTAGTCCGTATTCCCAGGGGTCGGCGCCGAGGATGTGCTCCTGCTCCTCCCACCCCTCGCGGTACCAGGCGAGCGGGACGATGCGCGGATTCTCCATCCGTTTCATGGCGAGCGCCTTGGCTTCGTCGAAAGCCTTGTACAAGTTGATCGCCACCCACGGATGCCGCTCGACGATCTCCTGCTTGATACCGACGACGTGCATGATCGGGAAAATGCCGGTCCTGCGATAGAAGGCGATCTCCTCCTCCTTGTAATTTGGAAACAACCGGCCCACCCGCTTATCGCCGGCCGTCAGCGGCCTGATCAGGTCGGGCGACAGCAGCGCGTCGATTTCGCCCTCGACTAGCATGTCCTCGAGCGATTTATCGTGCGGCACCTGCGTGATCTTGAGGCCCGGCGGCGGCGTGAAATCAACGTCCTCGTCGAGCTCACTGAGCCACTCGATCGATTTGTGCGGCACGCCGTAATCGTGCTCGAGGATGCCGCGCATCCACAGCCCGGCGGTGAACAAGTAGCCCTTGGTGCCGACCTTGCGGCCGATAAGGTCGGTCGGCTTGCTGATGCTCTTCGACGTATTGACGAAGATGAAGCCATGACGGAAGCGGCGATGGGGAAAAACCGGAATCGCGCGGAACGGAAGATCTTGATCCCGTGCCGCCACGTAACCCGAACCCGACACCTCGGCGAGCTCGAACTCGCGGCCACGCAGGAACCGCCAGTGCCGCGGTGACGGCGCCATGTCGGTCAGCACCGTGAGCTCGATCCCTTCGGGGCGTACGCTTCCTTCCTTCAAGGCGCGCATGATTTCGTAATCGCCGCAGGCGAAGGTGAGCTCGAGTTTGCGCGCCATCTCAGCCCTTCGCTCGGTTGGTGAGATGAATGACTTCGAGCGCGTTGTTGTCAGGGTCGTGGAAATAGGCGCTGCGGCCGGTGAAGATGCCTTCGTCGCGTTGATCCTCCCGGAACACATCCACGCCCTTGGCTTTGAGCTCGGCCACCGTCGCATCGTAGGCATCGCCGTCGACCATGAAGGCATGGTGGATGATGTCGGAAAACCGTCCGCGGCTGGTGTCGCGGCCGAGCAGGACGTAGTCGGCGCCGGATTTGAGGAACACGAAATGGGGATTCTCCTTCGGCACTTGGGCCACGAATTCGAGCCCGAGAATGTCGGTGTAGAAGGCGCGGCTCCGGGCGGGGTCGCTGACCGGAATCGTCACGTGCAAGATGCCTTTGGTCTTGATCATCCGAACCTCCCTCGCAGCGACGGCGCATGCCCGTCGGGCGAAAAATTTTCCACTATCAGCTTGAAGAAAATTTCACGCACGATCAACATGGGACACCGACAGGCGCGATATTTGCCGACGGAATCGACAATTTGAGGTTGAAATCATCCCGATCGTCGGCAGCCGAAAGATCAACATCATTGCGGATGCATTCACGGAACGTTCAGTTGCCGCAATCGATCGATGACGCGCGGCGGGCTCTGGTACGCGCGCTCCATCACCGCCTGGATCTGCGCGCCGATGCGCGGCGCGTTGAGCCCAAGCCCCATCTTTTCGCCCTCCGCCAGAAAGTCCGGGTCCGCCATGGTCGCTGCCAACGCCTCGCGCAACGCGGCTAGGCGCTCGACCGGGATGCCGGGCGGCGCGAGGAACGGCCGGCCGAGCGCGAGCGGCGCAAAGGCCGCCTCCATCACCAGCCTGTCGTCGCCGCTGGCGACAAGATCTGGGGCGAATGGCACGTCATGGAGCTCGGCGAGCTTTTCCGGCCCATATTGCACGATGGCCTTCGCGGTCCTGTCGCGCAGCCATGCGGGCCGAGTTGAGCGCACCGAGCTGAAAAAGGCGCTGGGATGACCGTCGAGTTCGCCCCGTTCCATGGCGAGCAGCACGTCATTCTGCCCGGGATAGCCGTTAACCGGCTTCATTTTCGTCCCCAGCGTCGCGTTCAACAGCCGGGTGAAGAAGGCTGGGGTCGAATTGGCGCCGGAAACGCCGACTGCGACTTCGCGTGCCTTGAGTTCCGCGATCGAATTCACCGGCACCGCGTGCCAGATGAGCACCATAGCGGTCTCCGAGCTCGGCGAGCCCAGCCAGTTAAACTTGACGGGGTCGTAGCGCGCCTCCTTGGTGCCGAACAGCGGCTCGAACGGCGTGTTGTTCTGAACCAGCCCGATCACGCTGCCGTCCTTGTCGGCGTTGTTGTAGAGAAAATTGGTGGCGGTCATTCCGCCGGCGCCAGGCATGTTGCGGACGATGAAGACAGGATTGCCCGGCAGGTGTCGGCCCATATGGCGCGCGACCGCGCGCGCGAGCGTGTCGTAGCCGCCGGCCGCGCTCGAGCTCACCACCACCGTCACCGTCCTGCCTTTGTAGAAGTCGGCGATGGCATCGGCCTTCGCCTGCGGCGCGCATATGCCGATGAGAGCGCAAAGCACGAGCAGATGTGGAAGCGCAGCACTCATCTGCAGGTTCCGACCCAGGTCATGCAATGCCGGCATCGATTGCATGCTTTCTGACCGCCACATTGCAGCAGTTGCACGCGAAGGGACACGGGCGCGATTGGTGCTGCCTCACATCGTCAGCACAATCTTCCCGAAATGCTTGTTCTCGCGCATATGTGCCTGCGCCGCCGCGGCCTCGTCGAGCGGGAAGCGACGGTCGATCGGCAGCCTGAGCTTGCCCGCGGTCACCGCCTGCCACAGATCGGCGCGCATGCGGCGGCTGATCTCTCGCACTTCCTCGAGCGTGCGGGTACGGAAAGTCACGCCGATATAGTCGATCCGCCGCAGGGCATGGAGGTCGAAGTCGAACTCGGCCTTCATGCCGGCGAGGCGACCCACATTGACGATGCGGCCGAGAAGCGCCGTCGCTCTCATGGTCTGCGCAACCACCGGCCCTGACAGCATATCGACGACGAGATTGACGCCCTTGCCGTCGGTCGCGGTCAGCACCGCATCGGGCCACGCCGGATCGCGGGTATCGACGGCGAGGTCGGCGCCGAATTCCTTCAGACGCGCCCGGCGCGCGTCGTTG
>JBKOXY010000346.1:0-6661 GCA_046725125.1 Pseudomonadota bacterium
ACGCCCGCCGCCTTGAGAAATTCCCGTCGTTTCATGGTGATCCTCCCTGTCGGCCCGTCGGCCTTGAGTTTTTTCATGCGGGCGCCGGACAGCGCTCGGCTCTTCACCAAGCATGAGAGACGCGTGATGGCGCTCGGTGAAAGAACTCAATATTTATAGACGGCCGAACAGCAGACGTATACCGCCATCTCCAGCGCGATCGCGCATTCATTCAAAGATCCCGGGGAACGGACGCCGCCCGCCGAGGAATAATCGTCCGCTCGACGGCAGTCAGGTGCGGCTGCGGTTGCGAACGAGATAGCTGTCGTAAGTCAGCTCGGCGACCTGCCACCACAGATATTGGTCGTTGCGGAAGGAAAGCATCGCCTCCCAGACCTTCTTGAAGTCGGCATTGCTCTTGGACACTTCCGCATAGAGATCGAGCGCCGCTCGCAGCGAGGCATCCATCACCGGCTGCGGGAATGGCCGCAGCTGGGCGCCGCCCGCCACCAATCGCTTGAGCGCAGCCGGATTGGCGGCGTCATACTTTGCCTGCATCCACTCGTTCGCCATCGAGGACGCGGTCCGCATCAGTGACTTGTAGGCCGGCGGCAGCGCATTCCACTTATCGAGATTGATGAAATTGTGCAGCATGGGACCGCCTTCCCACCAGCCGGGGTAGTAGTAGTACTGGGCCACCTTGTAGAAGCCGAGCTTCTCGTCGTCGTAGGGACCGACCCACTCGCAGGCATCGAGCGTGCCCTTCTCCAGCGCGGGATAGATGTCGCCGCCGGCGATCTGCTGCGGCACCACGCCGAGCTTGGAGATGACGTGCCCGGCAAATCCCCCGATCCGCATTTTCAGCCCGTTGAGATCGGAGACCTCCTTGATCTCCTTGCGGAACCAGCCCCCCATCTGGGCGCCGGTGTTGCCGGCTGGTATCCCGTAGATATTGAACTTCTTATAGAGGTCGTTCATCAGCTCCATGCCGCCGCCGAAATACATCCAGGCGGTTTGCATGCGGCTGTTGAGTCCGAACGGCACCGCGGTGCCGAAGGCGAAGGTGGGGTCCTTGCCAAAATAATAGTAGGACGCGGTGTGGCACATCTCGACGGTGCCGTTCTGCACGGCATCGGCCGCCTGCAGGCCCGGCACGATCTCGCCCGCGGCAAAGACTTGAATCTGGAACCTGTTGTCGCTCGCCTCGGCGACGGCCTTGGCGAAAGCTTCCGCCGCGCCGTAGAGCGTATCGAGCGATTTCGGGTAGCTCGAGGTGAGCCGCCACTTGAGCTCCGGCATGGACTGCGCGATGGCGGGCTTGGCGACCGCGGTCGCCGCGGCGGCCAAGCCGGCTGCCCGCAGGAATTGCCGACGTTTCATCGCTGGTTCCTTCCTGAACTTGTCAGCCGCCGACGCAGCCCGCGCGCAGCATGTTAGATCATCTTCGCCCAAGCTGAAAACGTCGGCATTGGTCGCCGACCGTGAAGCCACTCGGCCGCTCCCTTTGGCAAAAGGCGGCGCTCACGAGGCGAGCCGCCGCCGCTCGCGGGGCCGCCTCGCTTTACGTCCGAGTTCGGGTGCGGATCATGAAGCTGTCGTAGGTATATTCCGCCACTTGCCACCACAGAACCTCGTCGTTGCGGAATGCCTGCATCGAATCCAGCACCTTTTTGTAGTCGGCATTCGCCGCCGCAGTCTCGGCGTTGACCTCGTTCGACGCTTTCAGGCACGCCTCCATGACCGGCTGCGGGAACGCACGCAACTGCGTGCCGGCCGCAATGAGGCGCTTCAAGGCGGCTGGGTTTCGCGCGTCGTACCTAGCCGTCACTTCAACGTTCGCGAAACCCGCAGCTGCGATGACGATCGCCTGATAATTCTTCGGCAATTCGTTCCATTTTGCCTGATTGATCAGGAAGTGCAGCGCGGTGCCGCCCTCCCACCAACCCGGGTAATAATAATATGGCGCGACCTTATAGAAGCCGAGCTTCTCATCATCGTAAGGACCGACCCACTCGGCCGCATCGATTGTGCCTTTCTCCAATGCCGGATAGATATCGCCGCCGGCGATCTGCTGCGGCACGACGCCGAGCTTCTGCAACGTCTTGCCGGCCCATCCGCCGATGCGGAACTTGAGGCCCTTGAGGTCGTCGACGGTCTTGATCTCTTTGCGAAACCAGCCGCCCATCTGCGCGCCGGTATTGCCGCCGACCAGAGGGTAGACATTGTATTTCTTGCCGAAGTCGTCCATCAGCTTCGTGCCGTCGCCGTCGTAGAACCAGGCGTTCTGTTGACGGCCATTGAGGCCGAACGGGACGGCGCAGAACAGCGCCCAGGTCGGGTCTTTGCCGATATAGTAATACATGGCCGAATGGCCGATCTCGACCGTGCCATTTTGAACCGCGTCGAGAACCTGCAAAGCAGGCACGATCTCGCCCGCGGCGAAGGGCTGAACCTGAAACTTGTTGTCGGTGGCCTCGGCCACGTGCTTGGCGAAGGTTTCGCAAGCGCCGTAGAGGGTGTCGAGCGACTTTGGCCAGCTTGCCGTCAGCCGCCATTTGACCTCCGGCATCGATTGCGCAACGGCAGGCGCAGCCAGCGCCGATGCGGCCACTCCGGCGGCCCCAACCTTGAGAAATTCGCGGCGTTTCATGGACATGTTCCTCCTGATTCACGGGCCCCTGGTGCCGAAATGCATTTCGGCTCCGGGGGTGATGCTCGCATTTGCAGCCCCGGCGGTCCGCAAGTTCGCGGCTAGATAGTCCCCCCGCCGCGACCGACGCAAGGGGGAAGGCCCGCGACACACTGGTCCCTAGCGTGCGACATCGACGTAAAGCTCCATCTTCGGATGGATGCCGCAGAACACGAGAAACGAGCCTGCGGCGGGGAAGCCGATTTCGACCGTCTCGCCCGGCTCCTGCGCGCCGGAATCAAAGTCGAGCGCGGGGTCGAATATGCGGACGTTGTGGGTACGGCTGTCGTTGTTGACAATCCACAATCGCCCGCCGCGCGGAAGCGCAACATGCGTGGGGTAGAAAGCCTTGTCGTCCTGGGACACCGTGCTGACCTGTTCCGCCGGCCCCGACGGGCCAATTTTCACCGCCACGATCTTGTCCGGCAGCACGGGCTCTCCTTCGCTCGTGAGCGTGCCGAGAAATGCGATGAGGTCTGCGCGCTCCGCATCCGACAGCTTGAGCCCGCGCGTGAGATCCTTGGAAAGGGTTGGTCGATCGACCACGCCGCTCACATAGTGACGGAGCACGTCGTCGAGCGTGGCGAGCGAGCCGTCATGCATGTAGGGAGCGGAACGGGCGATCTCGCGCAGTCCGGGCGTCTTGAACGCGTGCTCCGCCGCTGCAAGGCGGAGCACCGCTCCGCGGCCGCGGTCCTCGCCCGGCAGACCGATGTCGTGGAATGCATAATCGGTAAAGGCAAAGCCGCTGTGGCATTTCACGCATCCCGCCTTGCCGGTAAAGAGCCTGAATCCGGCGACCTCATTTTGGGTCAAGGCGTGCTCGTCGCCCGCGATCCAGCGGTCGAAACGCGTATCAGGCGACACGAAGGTCCGCTCATAGGTCGCGATCGCCTTGGCGAGATTTGAACCGTCGACCCGCGGCGCCTCGGGAAATGCTTGCGTGAAGGCGCGCACCATGGCGGGATCGGCGGCAAGACGCGCGACAGCCGCGGCGATCGGCTGCGCCATTTCGTCGGGCGACTCGATCGGCCCCGCGACCTGCTCTTCGAGGCTGCGCGCGCGCCCGTCCCAAAACACTGGGGAGGACCAGGCGAGATTCCACAAGGTCGGGGTATGGCGTTTGAGCGGACGACCGGGCACGCCGCGTCCCTGCACTTTGCCGTCGGCGAAGCCTTTGCCGCGCTCGTGGCAACTTGCGCACGCCAGGCTGCCGTCGATCGACAGGCGCTTGTCGTGGAAGAGCGCTTCGCCGAGTGCGCGCTTTTGCTCCGAGAATGGGTTGTCGGCCGGAAACGGCACGGTCGGTGGTCGGTGGAACGATGCCTTGAGCGCGGCAAGCTCATCCGTCGAGCGCGCCGCCGGCGCCGCTTGCAGGATCGGGGAATGAACCAGCGCCGCCGTTGCCGCACCGATCACCCCGCCCGCCAGAAACGCCGCGGCGGCAAGGCGCATCCTGACCGGCGCGCCCATCGCCGTCACATCAGCTTGCCGGCGGCAAGCTCGATGCGCGAGACGTCGCCGAGGACGGCGGCATGGTCCTTGACCGGCGTTCGCGGCGGCATGGGCGAGGGAAACACTTTCTTCAGCTCGGCCATTCCCGCGCGCATGTCGCTCAGCGCTGGAGCGTTTTTCTTTTGCAGATCTGCGGCGACGCTTTCGATCATGCGCTCTGCCTGCCAGACGAAGCCGCGCGCGTCCTGATATTCGACCGGCTTGGCGATCCTGCCGCCGATGATGGCCTGTTGGTATTCACCGGTCGCGGCCTTGAGCGCCTCGACTGCCGCCTCCACGACGAAGCCCGGCCAGTCGGCTTGCTTTGCTTTCATGCCGGCATCGGCAGCGGCAAGCGCATCGTTCACGGGTTTGAGCGCCTTGGCGTAGTCGTTGCCGCCCTTCTTGGCCTTGACCACATCGGACAGCGCTTTGAGCGCCGCGTCGAACGGTGGCACCTTGTACTCGGCAAGCTCGCCCTTGATGTCGCCGTAAATCTCCTCGGTCGGGTGAAGGAAATGCGGCAGTGCCGCGTTCCATTGCTGCTGCTTGACCAGTTCATCGCCCACCAGGAGATGGCCGCGTAGCAATGCGATCCTCGCGGCAAAGGCGAGCCCGGGCGGCAGACCGGCGAAGTCCTTGGTTTCGCCCCCTTCGCCCGCGTCCGGACCGTGACCGGCGTGTTGAGCGACGACGGTGCGGACCGCGGATGCGATCGCACCGTCGGTCGGCAGATCGGGCCATGCGCTGAGGCCAAAAGCGGTTTCAGCAGCACGCAGCCCCGTGACGCTTGTTGCCCCGGTCCCGACGACCACGAAGGCGCCGACACCGAGCCAGATCTTGCTTCTGGTTTTCATCTCGAATCCCGACGACGATTTCCAAGATTTCGCCGTCCCGTACGTCAAACGTGCCCGCGCCTCCGCGCGAGACAAGGCGGGCGATGCTTATAATCGTGACCGGCATCCGTCCAGTAACGTCCTTGTTTTTAATCATTCTAACGACAAAAACTAGGCGGGCGCCGGAGCGCGGTTGCCAGGTGACCGCAACCGCGTGTTCGATCGTTGGCAGACCGCCGAGGAACCCTGATGCAAATCGTGATCGGCAACGTGCTCTCGGCCGAGGAGATCAAGCTCGTGCGCGCCGCGCTCAAGCGCGCGCGCTTCATCGACGGCCGGGCAACCGCGGGCTTTGCGGCGCGCATGGTCAAGAACAACCGGCAAGCGGAGGCCTCCCGTTCGCTCGACACGATCCGCAAGCTTGTGGCCGAACGCGTTCTCGGCAACGAGGTCTTTCGCCTCGCGGTGCGGCCGAAGGCGCTCTCGCCACTCCTTTTCTCGCGCTACGAGAAAAACATGCACTATGGCAGCCATGTCGACGACGCGTTGATGGAGGGCATGCGCACCGACGTCTCGTTCACGCTCTTTCTGTCCGAACCGACGAGCTACGACGGCGGCGAGCTCACGATCGAAAGCGCGGGGGGCGAGGAAACGTTCAAGCTCGCTGCCGGCACGCTGGTCGCCTATTCCGCCACCTCGCTCCACCGCGTCGCCGCCGTGACGCGCGGAGCGCGCCTCGCCGCGGTCGGCTGGGCGAGGAGTTTCATTCGCGACTCGGCGCAGCGGGAGCTCCTCTTCGATTTGGACACCGCGCGGCGGCAGATATTTGCGCGCGAAGGCAAATCGACGGAGTTCGACCTCGTCTCGAAGTCATTCGCCAATCTGCTGCGCATGTGGGTGGAGGATTGACGAGCAGCGCTCGCGATCCCTAAGCCTCGATCACAATCTTCGGCGCCGCACGGCCGACGCTTACGCCCTTGAGTTGCTCGCGCACCTTCACGGCGATGTCGCGATAGATTTGCGCGTGGGGGCCGTCGGGTTCGGTTGCGACCACCGGAAGGCCGGCGTCGGATTTTTCGCGGATCGCCATATGCAGCGGTACTTCCCCGAGGAACGGGACGCCGAGACGTTCCGCCTCGCGCCGCGCGCCGCCATGGCCGAAGATATCGGATCGCGTGCCGCAGCTCGGGCAGAGAAAATAGCTCATGTTCTCGACCACACCGAGCACCGGCACGTTCACCCGCTTGAACATCGACACGCCGCGCCGGGCATCGATCAGCGCGAGGTCCTGCGGCGTGGAGACGATAACCGCGCCCTTGAGCGGGACCTGCTGCGCCATGGTGAGCTGGGCGTCGCCGGTGCCGGGCGGCATATCGACCACCATTACATCAAGCGTGCCCCACTCGACCTCGCGCAGCATCTGGGTGAGCGCCGAGATCACCATCGGCCCGCGCCAGATCATCGGCGTCTCCTCGTCGATGAGGAAACCGATCGACATGACTGTGAGCCCGTAGCGCATGATCGGCTTGAGCCGCGTGCCGCCGATGGTCTGCGGCCGCTCCTTGATGGCGAGGAGCTTGGGCAGGGATGGACCGTAGATATCGGCGTCGAGGATCCCGACCTTGAGGCCGAGCGCGCCCAAGCCGAGCGCGAGATTGACCGC
>JBKOXY010000442.1:0-4679 GCA_046725125.1 Pseudomonadota bacterium
TGCTCAAAAGAACCCCGAAGCCCACCGACAAGGACATCGACGAGGCCATGACCAACATCTGTCGGTGCGGAACCTATCAGCGCATCCGAGCTGCCGTGCACATGGCGGCCAACGACACATCCAGAATTTAGGGAGGCCCGCCGTGAAAAAAATGATCCGCGGCAGAGCCGCGAAGCTTTCGCGCCGAACGTTCATTGTCGGCTCCGCCGCTGCGGGCGGTGGGCTCGCGCTCGGATTCAATTTGCCCTCCGGGGTCGATTCCGCCGTGGCGCAGAGCGCCAATGACGGTGCCGAGGTCAATGCCTGGGTCCTCATCAAGCCCGACAACACTTGCGTGATCCGTGTCGCGCGCTCGGAGATGGGACAAGGCACGATTACGGGCCTCGCCCAGCTCGTCGCCGAAGAGCTCGAGTGCGAGTGGAACAAGGTGAAGGCTGAACAGGTCACGCCCGGGCAAAACCTCGCCCGCAAGCGCGTCTGGGGCGAGATGTCGACTGGGGGCAGCCGCGGTATCCGCGTCTCGCAAGATTACGTCCGCCGCGGTGGCGCCGCCGCGCGCATGATGCTGCTGCAGGCCGCGGCCGAGGAGTGGAAGGTCCCGGTCGGCGAACTGACGGTCGCTGAGGGCGTCGTCACCCACGGCGCATCGCGGCGTTCGCTCAGCTATGGCAAGCTCGCTGCCGCCGCCGCCAAGCTCGAAGCGCCGGACCCCAAGGCCATCAAGCTCAAGGATCCGAAAGACTGGAAGATCGCCGGCAAGCCAATGAAACGGCTCGATACCGCCGACAAGCTCGACGGCAGCAAGATTTTTGCTATCGACGTGAAGCTGCCGGACATGCTGTGCGCCACGATCAAGGACTGCCCGGTGTTCGGCGGCAAGGTGACGAGCTACGACGAAGCGAAGATCGCGGGCCGGCCCGGCGTGCGCAAGGTCGTCAAGGTGAAGGACAGCGCCGTCGCGGTTGTTGCCGATACCTGGTGGCGGGCCAAAACTGCGCTCGATGCCCTTCCGATCGTTTGGGACGAGGGACCGAGCGCGTCCGTGTCGAGTGCCACGATCGCCGAGCACCTCAAGGAAGGGCTCAGCGCGACCGCCACCAATGGCGAACGGCGGAACGGCGACGCCCTCAAAGCGATCGAGACCGCGGCCAAAAAGGTCGAGGCGGTCTACGGCACGCCCTTCCTCGCCCACGCGACCATGGAGCCCATGAACGCGACGGTGAAGCTTTCGGCCGACAAAGCCGAGGTGTGGGTGCCGACCCAGAACGCGGAAGCATCACTCGCCGCGCTGTCGGAGGCTTCCGGCGTGCCGCTCGCCAACTGCGAGGTCTACAAGATGGACCTCGGCGGCGGTTTCGGCCGGCGCGGCGGCACGCAGGATTATGTCCACCAGGCGGTGGCGATCGCGAAGGAGTTCCCGGGAGTCCCGATCAAGCTGATCTGGAGCCGCGAGGAGGACCAGGCACACGATTTCTTCCGGCCGATCTCGCAGTGCCGGCTCGCCGCCGGGCTTGATGCGAGCGGCAACCTGGTCGCCCTGCACGTCCGCGTGTCGGGGCAATCGATCAACGCCACCCTGAATCCGGCCGGCATCGTCAACGGCAAGGACATGCGCCAGCTGCAGGGATTCTCAGAGCAGCCCGGCGATGCCCAGCTCGGCTACACCGTGCCGAACCTGCTCATCGAATACGTCATGCGCAACACCCATGTACCGGTCGGTCCCTGGCGCGGCGTCAATACCAATCAGAACGGCGTCTACATGGAATGTTTCATGGACGAGGCGGCGCGAGCGGCCGGCAAGGACCCGCTCGAGTTCCGCCGCGCGCTCATGAGCCAGCATCCCAAACATCTCGCCGTGCTCAACGCCGCGGCCGAGAAAGCCGATTGGGGCAAGCCGCTGCCTCCCGGCGTCCATCGCGGCGTCGCGCAATTCATGGGCTACGGCAGCTACTCGGCCGCCGTCGCCGAGGTCTCGGTCAGCGAGCGCGGAGAGCTCAAGGTTCACCGCATGGTGCTGGCGCTCGATTGCGGCCATGCGGTCAATCCGGGCCAGATCGCCGCCCAGGTCGAAGGCTCGGTGGCCTATGGCCTGACCGCCACGCTCTACGGCGAATGCAAGGTCAAGGATGGGCGGATGGTGGATTTGAACTTCGACAGCTACCAGATCATGCGGCTCGCCGAAATGCCGAAGGTGGAAACGGTCATCGTGCCGAGCCACGATTTCTGGGGCGGCGTGGGCGAGCCGACCATCTCGGTGGTGGCGCCCGCGGTGCTCAACGCCATCCATGCCGCGACCGGCAAGCCAGTGCGCCAGCTGCCGCTGAAGAACGTCAGGCTGGTTTAGAGCGGCCACGCAGACGGGCGCGCACGTATCCCCGGGGGCAAAACCCCGGGGTTTTTTCACATCATTAAAGTCGCGTCGCGTAGCGCGGAACAGAGGTCGGAGGCGACGGCGGCGGCAGGTCTGAACCGCTTGCGTTGGATGGTCGGCGCGCCCAAGATGCCTCCAAATAGCAGCGCCCGAACGATCCGCCACAAAGTTCAAGCTGCAAGCGGCGAGGCCATGCCCCAAACCCTGTTCGACAAGATCTGGCAGGCGCACCTGGTGGGGCGGCGCGCCGATGGCCGCGATCTCGTCTATATCGACCGGCACGTGCTGCACGAGCTGCACGCTCCCCACGCCTTCGAGCAGCTGGAGAAGCAGCACCGGCGCGTGCGCAGGCCGGATCTGACCTTCTCCATGCAGGACCACACCGTCGCCACCAAGCCCGGCCGCGACGACACCACCAACCCTTCGGGCGCGGCCTTTCTCAAGGCGATGCGCGAAGGCAGCCGGCGCAACGGCATCAGGCTTTTCGACATCGACGACCCGGAGCAAGGCATTTCGCACGTGGTCGCGCCGGAGCTGGGCATGGTGCTGCCGGGCGCGACGCACGCGGTTCCCGACAGCCACGCCAGCACGGTGGGAGGCCTCGGCGCGCTTGCCTTCGGTTGCGGCACGAGCGAGCTCGCGCACATCCTGGCGACGCAGGTGATGGCGCTGCGGCGGCCGAAGTCCATGTTGATTCGCCTCGAGGGCAAGCTCGCCGCGCACGTGACCGCCAAGGACGTGGCGCTGCGCATCATCGCCGAGCTCGGCGTCGCAGGCGCACGCGGTCACGTCGTGGAATATGCCGGCGCGGCCGTGCGCGCGATGACGATCGAAAGCCGCATGACGCTTTGCAACCTCAATATCGAGATGGGCGGCCGCTCGGGCTTCGTGGCCCCGGACGACAGTGTCTTTTCGTGGATCGAAGGACGCCCCTTTGCTCCGAAAGGCGCGATGTGGGATCGCGCGCTCGCGCATTGGCGCATGCTCATGAGCGACGATGGCGCCGAGTTCGACCGCGAACACGTGCTCGACTGCGGCGCGCTCGAACCGCAGATCACCTGGGGCACCGACCCGAGCCAGGTACTCGGAATTTCCGGCCGCGTGCCCGATCCCGCCGCCGCCGCCGATCAAAGCCGGCGCGCCGCGATCGAAAGCGCGCTCGCCTATATGGGATTGCAGCCGGGCATGGCGCTCGCCGGCCTGCCGGTAGACCGCGTCTTCATCGGCTCGTGCACCAACAGCCGCCTGCCGGACCTCAAAGCCGCCGCGGACGTGGTGCGCGGGCACCACGTCGCCGCCGGCGTCATCGCGATGGTCGTGCCTGGGTCGACCACGGTGAAGCGCGCGGCGGAGGCAGCCGGGCTCGATCGCATCTTCCACGAAGCCGGGTTCCTGTGGGGCGAGTCCGGCTGCTCCATGTGCGCCGGCGGCAATGGCGATCGCGGCGAGCCCGGCGAGCGCTGCGTCTCGACCACCAACCGCAACTTCGAACACCGCCAGGGCCCGAAAGTGCGCACGCATCTGGTCAGCCCGGCGACCGCCGCGGCAACCGCCGTCGCCGGGCGCATCGCCGACGTGCGGCAGCTCATGTCGGGGCAGCCCTGATGCAGCCGTTCACGACCCATACCGGCATCGCCGTCCCGCTCATCAAGGACGACATCAACACCGACCAGATCGCGCCGGTGCAATCGATGCGGAGCCTCAAGCCCGACTACAAGGCGCTGTTGTTCATGCGCGCGCGCCGGCGCGATGACGGCAGCGAGGACCCCGACTTCGTGCTCAACCAGCCGCAGTTCCGCGACCCCGGCATTCTCGTGACCGGACACAATTTCGGCGCCGGCTCCTCGCGCGAGGCGGCGGTGTGGGGAATGCTGGCGAACAACATCCGCGTCATCGTCGCGAGGAGTTTTGCCGACATCTATCGCGAGAACTGCCTGCAGAACGGGTTGCTCCCGATCGTGCTCGAACCGCGCGACGCAGCGGCGTTTGCGGACCGCGTCGCGGCGGTCAACGGCGCGGCGCCGTTCACGGTCGATCTTCGGACCCAGCGCATCACCGGTCCCGGCGGGGCCGATATCAGCTTCGAAATCCCGGCCGCCGACCGCATGCGCCTGCTCGAAGGCCTCGACGACATTGGGCTCACCCTCAAGCATGCCGGCGAGATCGCGAGCTGGGAACAGCGCATGGCCGCCGACCAGCCGTGGTTGCAGGCCGCGGTGGACCGCAGGCTTTGACTTTGGAGCAAAGACATGAGCGCGAGGAAGAAGCTCAGAGCGATCATGGCGGGCAAGCGCCTCGTGCTGATGCC
>JBKOXY010000455.1:0-2749 GCA_046725125.1 Pseudomonadota bacterium
ATTGCGCTGAGCATCGGTGAGCCTGTCCCAGGTGGATTTGTTCACCAGGATCGACACTTCGGCGGTATAGAAGCCGGGATCGACGCGATATTTCGTCTTCTCGTGCCAGCCGAGATCGAAGATGCCGGTGATCGGCCAGCCGTATCCATCAACGACTCCCCGCTCGAGAGCCGTGTAAACCTCGCCCGGCGCGGTCTGAACGACCGTCGCTCCGAGCGCCTGGAAAAAATCGCGATAGACCGGAGTGATGCGAATCTTGAGGCCACTGAGGTCGGCCTTCGAGATCGGCTTGTTGAGATAGAGGTGAAATGGATTGCCGTCGACATGCCGTGCAAGGAAAATCGCATTCATCTTTTCGGCATAGAGCTGCGACATGTAGTCGTAGCCCCCGTTCTTGCGCAGCTCGGACATCGGCCGTTCGGTCAGCTTCCAGGCATCGGCCTCGGGCATCACATTGGTGTAGAAAGCCCCGGTCGAGTTCGCGAGATCGACCACGCCGGATTTGAGCGCGTTGCCGACCTCGAACGGCGGCATGGCCTTCGGCCCGCCGATATAGTTGATCTGAAGGATGCCCTTGCCGTCCCGATTCACCCGCTCGATGAAGAGCTCGAAGCCGCGCGAATAGGTGGTTTTTTCGGCGAAGGCGGAAACCGCGCGTAGGGTGACTTCCTGGGCCGCCGCCGTCGATGCCGCGAAGACGGCTGCCAAGCCCATGATCAGTGTCGGGCGCATGATTGTCCCCTCTGCAATGAATGGAAAGGCTGTCGACGATACATCGTTTTGAATATAATCGCGGCGGGGTGGAGTTGAGTCAATTGCGCGCCGGCGTACAAGGGCGCGCAGCGGAGGACGCAAAGGGACGCGGATGGCAGAACGCTCGTTCAAAAGCGAGGTCGCGAAGCTCCGGCTCGGCGCCGGGGAGGAATTCCGCGGCGAGGGCATTCTCGCCGTCACCAAGGCGCTGCTCCAGTCCGGCGTGTCCTACGTCACCGGCTATCAGGGCGCGCCGATCTCGCACCTGGTCGATGTGCTCGCCGATGCCGACGATGTGCTGCGCGATCTCGGCATCCGCTTCGAGGCGAGCGCGAACGAAGCCGCCGCCGCCGCCGCGCTCGCGGCGTCGATCAATTATCCGCTGCGCGGCGCCGCGACCTTCAAGTCGACGGTGGGCACCAACGTCGCCTCCGACGCGCTCGCCAACCTCGCCTCGAGCGGCGTCACCGGCGGCGCACTGATCATCGTCGGCGAGGACTACGGCGAGGGCTCCTCGATCATGCAGGAGCGCAGCCACGCCTTCGCGATGAAGTCGCAGATCTGGCTGCTCGACCCGCGTCCGAACCTGCCGTCAATCGTGCGGGCGGTCGAGGCCGGCTTCGAGTTGTCGGAGGCGTCCAACACCCCGGTGATGCTGGAGTTGCGCATCCGCGCCTGTCACGTCTATGGCAGCTTCACCGCGCGCGACAATGCGCGCGGGGCCTTCACGCTCAAAGACGCGCTCGAACGCCCCGTGCGCGACCCCAACCGCATCGTGCTGCCGCCCGCGAGCTACCTGCACGAGCGGGAAAAGGTCGAAAAGCGCTGGCCGGCCGCCGTGCGCTTCATCGAGCAGCACAAGCTCAACGAGGTGTTCGATGGCGAGGCCGACGACATCGGCATCGTCATGCAGGGCGGTATGTACAATACCGCGCTGCGCGCGCTCGAAATCCTCGGGCTCGCCGACGTGTTCGGCAATAGCCGCGTTCCGCTCTACGTGCTCAACGTCACCTATCCGCTGATCGACGCCGAGCTCGTCCGCTTCTGCGAGCCCAAAAGAGCGATTCTGATCATCGAGGAGGGCCAGCCGGAATTCATCGAGCAGGCGGTGAATACGATCCTGCGCCGCGCCGACGTTGCGACCCGCATCGAGGGAAAGAGCATGTTGCCGATGGCGGGCGAATATACCGGTGCCGTCATGAAGGAGGGCGTGCGGAAATTCATCGCGGCCTATCGCGGTGATTTGCTCGACGAGCGCCACGCCTCCATCGCTTCGTCGTTGCAGTCCGAGCGCCTCGCGAAGGCCCGGCAGGCGGTCGCGGGAAAGGTGCATGGCCGCCCGCCGTCGTTTTGCACCGGCTGCCCCGAACGGCCGATCTTCGCCGCCATGAAACTCGTCGAGCGCGAGCTCGGGCCCCATCATGTGAGCTGCGACATCGGTTGCCACCTGTTCTCGATCCTGCCGCCGTTCAACCTCGGCAATTCCACGATGGGGTACGGGTTGGGCGGCGCGGGCGCGGCGGCGCTCAACGTGGCGGCGGGCAAGCGCGCCATCGCGCTCGTCGGCGACGGCGGCTTCTGGCACAACGGGCTCGCGTCGAGCGTCGGCAACGCCGTCTTCAACAAGAGCGACAATGTTCTGATCGTGGTCGACAACGGCTACGCGGCGGCGACCGGCGGACAGGACGTGCCCTCCTCCGCCGCCGACAACAGCATGCGCACGACCAAGAACCCGATCGAGAAGGCCGTGCGCGGCGTCGGCGTCAACTGGGTGCGCACCATCACGCGCACCTACGATGTCGGCAAGATGCGCGATGCGCTCAAGGAGGCGCTCACCACGGCGGTCAAAGGCCCGAAGGTCATCATCGCCCAGTCCGAATGCATGCTCAACAAGGAGCGCCGCGTGCGGCCGCTCATGCGCAAACGGCTGGAACGCGGCGAGCGCGTGGTGCGCGAGCGCTTCGGCGTCGATCCCGACACCTGCACCGGCGACCAC
>JBKOXY010000472.1:0-14232 GCA_046725125.1 Pseudomonadota bacterium
ATGATGGCGACCTCGGGCTTTCTGACATTGAGTGAGGGGCGGTTCGGCAACCGGCGGCTCCCTTCGCTGGAATGACCCAGACAGGTTCCATGGGTGTGATCTCAGCCGCGTGCGCGCGGCACCCCAGGCCGTCAAAGCCAATGATGGGCATTCTCGCGCCATTGCACAAGGCCATTCGGGACGCAGTCCTGTGGCGCAACGGCCGTCAGGACCTCAATACACGGTCCGGTGACGCAACAGCCGCGAGCATACGACACCGACGGTCATCACCACCGCTGCGCCTACGAAAATGCTCGGCTCCGGCCCGCCATGGGCAAAACCATAGCCGTAGACCACCGGGCCGACGGCCTGGCTAAGGTAGAAGAAGGATGAATGCAACGAGGCGGCGGCGCCGCGCGCTGTCTGCGAGAGTTCGGTGACATGGACCTGGATACAACCGTGCAGGAGGTAGAAGCCGAATCCAAACATACCGTAGATGGCGATCTGCCATATCCATGGGACATGCAGCGCGATGAGGACGAGCCCGGTTGCGGCAAGTGCGCCGCCGGCGACCATCAAATGGCGCTCGCGCACATGGGCGATGAGAGCCGGAACCGAGAGCGAATAGAAAACACCACCCATCGCGAACGCGGCGATCAGCAGTCCCGCGATCGACGCCCGCGTCTCGCCGATGGCAAGAAGCAGCAGCGCCACGTAAGGGAAGAGTCCATGGATGAAGACTGCTTCGAAGAATACGGATGTAAAGCAGACCTTGGCGCGCGGGTCGGCAAAAATGCCCCGGAAATTGGCCATCACCGCCGCGCGATTGAAACGCGCCGGCGGCTGCGTCACCACGCCGCGGAAGGCGAAGAACGCCGCGATCGTCACCATCAATCCGAACGAACCGAGAATTGCGAATACGCCGCGCCAGCCGAGCAGGTCACCGATGACGCCCGCGATGGAGGAGCCCACGAGATTGCCGGTGAGGCCCACGGCAAGCAGCCGGCCGATCGCCACTTGGCGCTGATCGACCGGGACGAGATCGCCGGTGAGCGCCATCGCCACGGGAAATATCCCGCCCGCCACCAGCCCTGCCGCGATCCGCATGGCGACGAGTAGCGAGAAGCTCGTCGCCACCGCACAGACCAGCGCGGACACTGCGATGACCAGCAGGCACAAATTCATCAGCCGGGTCTTGCCGAGGAAATCGCCGGTGACGCCCAACGCGGGTTGCACCAGTGCGTAGGGAAATGTGTAGGCGCTCGAAAGCAATGCAGCGGTTTTCACGTCGATGGCGAGATCGCCCGCGATCATGGGGATGACGGGATCGACTGCGCGCGTGAACAGCGTTTGCGCGAAAACCACGAGGCCGACGATTTTCAGGACGGGTGGGATGGTCGAACTCGCTTAACTTCCAGCGGTTTATCTTCAGTTCTTCGCGAGTCGGTCGAATTCGACCAGGCGCCGCAGCAGCCCCTCCATCTGCCTGAGCGGCACCATATTGGGTCCGTCGGACGGCGCTTGATCGGGGTCCTGGTGGGTCTCGATGAAGATGCCAGCCACGCCGACGGCGACTGCCGCGCGGGCCAGCACCGGAACGAATTCCCGTTCGCCGCCGGAGGACGTGCCCTGCCCGCCCGGCTGCTGCACGGAATGAGTGGCGTCGAAGATCACCGGCGCGCCGGTGGTGCGCGCGAGGATCGGCAGCGCACGCATGTCGGAGACGAGCGTATTGTAGCCGAAGGACGCCCCGCGCTCGGTCACCAGCACATTAGGATTGCCGGCGGCGGTAATCTTGGCGACGACGTTCGCCATGTCCCAAGGCGCCAAGAACTGGCCCTTCTTGACGTTGACCGCGCGCCCGGTCGCGGCCGCAGCGGAAAGGAGGTCAGTCTGCCGGCACAGGAAGGCGGGAATCTGCAGCACGTCCACGACTTGAGCAACGCGTGCGCATTGCTGCGCTTCGTGCACATCGGTGAGAATGGGCACCCCAAGCGTCTCACGGATTTCCGCAAAGATCGGCAAAGCGCGATCAAGGCCGATGCCGCGATTGCTTTTGGCGCTGGTGCGGTTGGCCTTGTCGAACGACGTCTTGTAGACGAGGCCGATCCTCACCTCGCCGGCGATCTTCTTGAGCGCCGAGGCCATTTCGAGCGCGTGGTCGCGGCTCTCGAGCGCGCACGGCCCCGCGATCAGCGCCAGCGGCAGCCCGTTGCCGAAGCGCGTTTTGCCGATAGCGACGATCGGATTGGGAGCGGGCTCGACATTCATTGCGGGCGACCATGCGCCGGCCGTCTTCAGGGGTCAACCGAGCGGGTGCCGGCACGCCCGCCCGCCACTGAGACCGCAATGGGCGTCGATGTCGAGATCAGCGCGCCGTTGTGGGCGGCTTCATCGGAGTTCGCTAATCGAACACCAGCGTCGCGCCAATGGCCGTTGCCGGCGCCACAACGGTTGCGCCCATACGCGAGGAAGTCAGGATCCCCCCCGCCTTCAACGCCGCATTCAGAGCGGCGCGGTCGCGGACGCGAAACTGCACGGCGGCGAGCCGCGCCCCATGGGAAATATCGGGCGGCTCGGTCCCGAAATGGCTGCGGAAGGCAGCCGGATCCATAACCCTGATGTCGCCGCGCGGCGTTGACGCGGTGATCCCGCTCGATGTGGCGGAAAGGTCGCGTACGCCGGTGAAAGCCGACAGGAAAATGTGATGGTCCGTCGGGTTTTCGGCGACCAACACCACGTTCGCGATGGCGCTTGCCGTGTTGGGATGCTGCTGAAAGGCGGAATTCCAGAAATTTTCGGGAAAGTGCTGCTGACAGACGGCAAAGCCGATAGCGGGCGCTTTGGCGTCGCGCGCGAATGCAAGCGAGAAACCAACCTTGGTTGTCGCGCCGTCCGGCCGTTTGCCCTCGCGCTCGAAATGCATGGCATCGGAGACCCCGATCGCCGCCGAGCGAAAGCGTACCGCGTCTGCTGCGGCGTCATCGCTTTCGAGAATGAGCAGCGAAAGTCCCTCCTGATCCTTGAGAAAGACCCGGTTGAACGTGCCGAACAGCGCCGAGAAGCCATCGCTTCCAAGCTTTTCGGGCTCTGCCACGGTCAGCAGTTCGACGAAGAAGCCTGGAAGTTGGACCAGGTGATTGTGCGTGCCCCACGAATGCTGGTTGCGCGCGCCGACGGTGAAGCCGAGCCGACGATAGAGCTCGGCCGCCGCCTCGAGATCGCGCACCGCATGGACGACGTGGTCGAGGCCGTGGGGCATCGCCGTCACTTCACCGCCGAAAACGCCGTTGGCTGCAGGAACATGTTCTTGATCGAGGCGATGATCGGTCCATCGCGCTCGCTTTCGGCGCGCTTGGCCAGCCATTCCGGATCGCTTGCGAACTTGTTCCACTTCGTTTCGCGCTCGGCGAGCGATTCCCAGGCGAGCAGGTAGTGGAGGTCCTGGTTTCCGCCGTCCCCCACCAGCACCGTCCAGAACCCAGCCTGCCGGATGCCGTGCCGCTTCCAGAGCTCGAGCGTCGTGGTCTCGAATCGCTTCAACAGAGCGGGTAGTCGCCCGCTCACGCAGTGATAAATCCTCAATTCATAGATCATGGTCGCCTCTTGGTGCTGCAGGTCGAGGCGACCGACGTTAATTGCAGCGGCGAGAAAGGCAATCGGTGATGATTGCGAACATAAGGTGTCAATCGCCCGCGCCGCAGATGGCGCGATGACGATCGGCGAAGTCGGGAGGAGTGACTACACCAGTCGGCTCTGGTCCACCGCCGCGCCGACGAAAGAGGCGAACAGCGGGTGCGGCTCGAAAGGCCGTGATTTCAGCTCGGGATGGAACTGCACGCCGACGAACCAGGGATGGTCTTCATACTCGATCATCTCCGGCAATAGCCCGTCGGGCGACATGCCGGAAAAGCGCATGCCATGCTGCTCGAGCCGGCCTTTGTACCCAGTATTGACCTCGTAGCGGTGGCGGTGGCGCTCGGAAATCTCGGTTGCGCCGTGGTAAATCTGCGATACCCGGCTGCCGCGCTGAAGGATCGCCGGATAGGCGCCGAGGCGCATTGTGCCGCCGAGATCGCCATGCAGACCGCGTGTCTGGAGTTCGTTGCCCTTCATCCACTCGGTCATCAATCCGACCACCGGCTCGGGAGTCGCACCGAATTCGGTCGAGTTTGCTTCCTCGATGCCGCAGAGGTTGCGCGCCGCTTCGATGACGGCCATCTGCATTCCGAAGCAAATCCCGAAATACGGCACTTGGCGCTCGCGCGCGAACTGTACCGCCCTGATTTTCCCTTCAGTGCCGCGCTGGCCGAAGCCGCCAGGGACCAGAATGCCGTTCACGTTCTCGAGGAACGGCGCCGGATCCTCGCGCTCGAACACGTCGGATTCGATCCAATCGAGTTTGACGCGGACCTTGTTGGCGATGCCGCCATGGGAGAGCGCCTCGATCAGCGACTTATAGGCGTCCTTGAGGCCGGTATATTTGCCGACGATAGCAATCGTCACATCGCCTTCAGGATTGCGGATGCGCTCGTTGATCAGCCGCCAGCGCGCGAGATCAGGCTCGCCTTCGGGCTCGATTCCGAAGGCCGCGAGCACCTCGCGGTCGAGCCCCGTCTGATGATAGGCCTCGGGCACCGCGTAGATATTGTCCGCGTCGCGCGCTTCGATCACCGCGCTCTGACGCACGTTGCAGAACAGCGCGAGCTTCGCCCGCTCGCTGTCGGGGATCGGCCGGTCGGTGCGGCACAGCAAGATGTCGGGTTGGATGCCGATCGAGCGCAGTTCCTTGACCGAGTGCTGGGTCGGCTTGGTCTTGAGTTCGCCCGCGCCGGCGATGAACGGCAACAGCGTCAGGTGGATGTAGATGGCGTGGTGCCGGGGCAACTCATTGCCGAGCTGCCGGATCGCCTCGAAGAACGGCAGGCCTTCGATGTCGCCGACCGTGCCGCCGATCTCGCACAGGACGAAATCGTAGCCCTCGTTGCCTTCGCGGATGAAATCCTTGATCGCATTGGTGACGTGGGGAACCACCTGGATGGTGGCGCCGAGATAGTCGCCGCGGCGCTCCTTGGCGAGGATCTCCTGATAGATGCGCCCGGTGGTGATGTTGTCGTGACGGGTCGCCGGGCGGCCGGTGAAGCGCTCGTAGTGGCCGAGGTCGAGGTCGGTCTCCGCACCGTCGTCGGTGACGAAGACCTCGCCGTGCTGGTAGGGCGACATGGTCCCGGGATCGACGTTGAGATAGGGGTCGAGCTTGCGCAGCCGTACCTTGTAGCCGCGCGCCTGCAGCAGCGCGCCGAGCGCTGCCGATGCGAGACCCTTGCCGAGGGAGGAGACCACGCCGCCGGTGATGAAGATGTACCGCGCCATGGGACCTAACCTTTAGCGCCCGTCCGCCGATTCGACGAGAGCGCCCGGCGGCCCTCCATGCGACATCCATGCGCAGTGCGCATATCGAAAAATCCTTGCGATCCTATTGAGGTATGGCGCGGTCTCTTGATGTGAGTTCTCAATTTACCATTCGCCGGCTGCATAGCTTCTCAAGTGAAGGGGCCGGTCACCCGGCCCCTTCACGTTTGCCTTATTGCGACCGCGGCACCTGCGGTCCGGGCGGAGGGGTGGCCGGCTGCTGCTCCTGTTGGCGCAGCGTGTCGAGCACGCCACCGCCCTGCTGCGACGGCCCGCTGGGCGTCTGCTGGGTTGGGGCACCGGTGTTCTGGATGACAGAACTCGGCTTTCGGTCCCAACCGGCCAGGATCGATAGGAGCAAGCTGGTGGTGAAGAAGATCACAGCGAGCGCCGCGGTGGTGCGGGTGAGCACATTGGCCGTCCCCCGGCTCGACAGAAATCCGCCGGTCGAGCCGATGCCGAGCCCGCCCCCTTCCGACTTCTGCAGCAGCACCACGCCGATCATGGCAAGGACGATTATGAGATGAACGAGAATGATGACGACCTGCATGCGTCCACCTGCTGTTGCGCCTTTAATCCTCGGGTGCCGCCGCCCCGGGTGTCATATAGGAAGTCGCACGGGTGTCTACACGATCCGCCGCGCAATTTCCATGCGAGCGGAGCCGCCCGGCGGGCCGGGTCCCCCGACCAGCACAAGGACGCAAAGGGCGAGCAGCAAAACAGGCGCCTATTTCAGGAGTTTCAGATAGGCGATGATGTCGTCGACATCCTTGGCATCGGTGAGCCCGCCATAGGGCATGCGGTTGCCCTTCACCGTCGCCTGCGGGTCGCGGATATAAGCGCGCAAATTGTCCTCGTCCCAAATAAGGTTCGCGCGCTTCATCGGGTTCGAATAGCGGAAATCCTCGAGCGCCGCCGACTTGCGGCCAACCACGCCCTTTAGGCTCGGGCCAAGCGCATCGGGCCGCTCCGTATGGCAGGCAGCGCAGGTTTGGTAGAGCGCCTTGCCGTGCTCGACATCGGCCGCCGCGACCGGGCTTACGGATGGCGCGAGGAGGAGCGCCGCGGCGCCCACAATCCAGCGATGCCTCATCGGCCTTGCCTTACGCTACGCCGGGATCACGCATGCACCAGCGGACCGGGACTCTTGAGGTACTTCGTGACGATCGCCTCGGCCGACCAATAGGCGAGCGCGCCGACCGGACTGGTCGGATTGTAAGCCGGCTGCTGCGGGAAGGTGGACGCCCCCATGATGAAGAGGTTATCGGCGTCCCAGGCTTGCAAATAGCGATTCACGACGCTCGTTTTCGGGTCGTTCCCCATGATCGTGCCGCCGGTATTGTGGGTCGACTGGTAAGGCACCGTGTTGTAATCGCCCCGACGCAGCCCGGGCGGGCCCATCATGGTCGGATTCATGGCGCGCGCGATCTTGAGCGCGATGTCCATGCAATAATCCGCCACCTTGTAGTCGTTCTCGACGAAATTATAGGTCATGCGCAGCAGCGGACGGCCGAGCTGGTCTTTGTAGGTCGGGTCGAGGTCGATGAAGTTGTAGCGGTTGGCGTAGTTCGATCCCGATAGGGTGATGCGCGCTGCGTGTTGATACCACTTAGCGGTCGCCTTCTTCCAAGCGCTGCCCCAGCGCGGGGTACCGGGCGGGACCGGCCGGTAGCTGATCGGCCGTCCGTCGGCGTGCCCCAACTGGAGCTTGCAGCCGCCCAAGAAGCCGAGCCCGCTATGGTCGAAGTTGTCGCCGTCGAAATCGTCCATGACCATCTGTGTGCCCGGCGAGCCCATGAACGGGTTGAACACCTTGTCCTCGAAGAACAGCGTCACTCCCAGCCGCGAGAGCTGATAACAGTAGTTTTTGCCGACCGCGCCCTTTTGAGTGACGGGATCGTAGGGTTCGCCGATGCCGGAGTTGAGCAGGAGCGAGATGTTGCCGAAGACATAGGCCGAGAGCACCACGAGTCCTGCCGGCTGCTCGTATTCCTCGCCGGTGCGGGTATCCGTAAAGACGACGCCCGTCACCTTCTTCGCCGCCTTGTCGTAGCTTAGCCGGCTGACCCAGGCGCGGGCACGCAACGTGAATTTCGGATCGGCGCGCAGCACCGGCAGCACGCAGACGTGCGGCCCGGCCTTGGCGTTGGCCTCGCAGCCATTTCGTTCGCAGAACCCGCAATACTGACACCCGCCCAGGGTAAGGCCTTCGCTGTTGGTATAGGCTCGGCTCGCGTTGCTCGCCGGCTGCGGAAAGGGGTGATAGCCGAGTTCCTTAGCGACCTTCGCGAACATCAGCCCGGATTCGCCCATGATCAGCGGCGGCGTGGGATACTCGTTGCTGCGCGGTCCTTCGAACACGTTTCCGCCCTCGATCTTCTGTCCGCGCAGATTGCCGGCTTTCCCGGAGACGCCGCACAGCTTGTCGAACTTGTCGTAATGCGGCTCGAGCTCGTCATAGGTCATTGCCCAGTCCTGGATCGTCATGTCGTCAGGAATGGCCTTGGCGCCGTAGCGCTCGACGATATGGCTGCGCGTGAGATGATCGCTCGGCAAGTAGCGCCAGTGCTGGCCGCCCCAATGATTGGCAGCGCCGCCGACGCTGTTGCCCGGCAGGAACGAGCCGAAGCGACGCATGGGGAGCGCCGATTCCGAAGGACGGTGGCGGAAGGTGACCGTTTCCAGCGCCGGATCCTGGATCAACTCCAGCCGGTAGGAATAGCGCAGTTCGTCGCGCACCGCCGGGAGCGCAAAGTTCTCACGCGGCGTGAGATCTTCGCCGCGCTCCAAGCCGACGACCGTGAGTCCCGCTTTGGTGAGTTCGCGCGCCAGGATACTGCCGGTCCAGCCCATGCCGACCATGACCGCATCGACTTCCTGCAATCGTGTTGCCATCTCTCTTCTCCCCCTCACGAGAAATCCGCGATCGATTGCGGCTCGACGACGTAGCGCTTGTTGCGATATTGCTCGATCAGGTGGGAATAGACCGCCGGCAATCCGGGGAAGCCAACCATCTTCCATGCGACCTTGTTGCGGTTACCGCCGTAGATTGGATCGGCGAAGAAGCCCTCCATGGTGATTTGCAGCAGCGCCTCGAAGAATGGTTTGGCGTCGAAATCGCCGAGCTCGGCCTTGCCCTGTTCCAGCGCCTTGAGCGCATCCTCGCGCTCATTGGCTGCCAGCCGGTCGAAATCCTTGCCGTAGACCTTGTGCGTCCAGGCATTGGTGGCGACGATGCCGGCCGCGAAAAACTGCCGCGGCGTGAGCGGCAGCTGATAGCCGTATTCAGGCTTGGCCTTCCGGAACGGGCCATTGCGGTACATTTTGGCGCCGCCGCCCCAGGCGCTCGCGAGCTGCCGGTCGATGAAGGTCACGATCCCGCAATCGCTGCCGGACGGCGTGAGCTCGTCGGCCGGAATCATGGTGTCGACGGCGGCCGCAAAGAACGCGGCCTCGGTCTGGGTCAGCGTGAGATAGGTTGCCGGTTCGCTTCCGGCCGCGGCACCGGGGGCGGCCGGAGCTGCGGGCTGCTGCGCCTGCGCGGCAGCGGTTGGGGCGAGACCCGCGGCAACGGCGGTGGTGGCGCCCAACAGGAAATTGCGGCGTGCGATCGGATTGTTATCGTCCGGCGCGTTCTTGTCAGTCATGGCGACCTCCCGTGCTTGCCGCGCCAGAGCTTGATGCTCCATGCGGGCGGCGGCGTGCGCCGCGCGGGGATTTATCGTCGCCACGCAGCGATTCATTGTGTCGTTTTGAACGAGACTAATCCGATTTTCACCCGCGCGGGAGGGGGCGCGTACGGCTCCCGACTTCAACCAATTTTCGTGGATTCTCAGCCATAAACGCCCGCGATCGCCAGGAACTCGTCCGCCTTGAGGCTCGCGCCGCCGACCAGCGCGCCATCGACGTTGGCGACGTGCAGCAGCTCCTTGGCGTTCGAAGGCTTTACCGATCCACCGTAGAGGATGCGGATGCCTTGCCCCTCCTCTCCCAAGCGCGACCCCAGACGCTGCCGGATGAACGCATGCATGTCTGCGACGTCGGTTGGCGTCGGCGTGAGCCCGCTGCCGATGGCCCAGACGGGCTCGTAAGCAACGACAAGATTTTCGACAGTTGCACCGTCCGGCACCGAGCCATCAAGCTGCGTCCCCACCACCGCGAGCGCGCGTCCATCTTCGCGCTCGGCGCGTGTCTCGCCGACGCAGACGATGGCGCAAAGTCGGGCGCGGCGCGCGGCCAGCGCCTTTGCGCGGACATCGGCGTCGGTTTCCTTGTGATAGCTGCGCCGCTCGGAGTGCCCGACGATGACGGCGCTGGCACCGGCGTCCTTGAGCATTTCGGCCGAAAGGTCGCCGGTAAACGGTCCGCTCGGCTCGGCGTGGCAGTCCTGTGCGCCAATCAGAATTGGAGTCCCTTTCGCCGCCGCCGCCAAAAGAACGAGCAGCGTCGCAGGCGGGCATATCATCAGGTCGACCGCGGTGAGTTTCTGCGCACCTTCGACGATTCGGGTGAACTCCGCCGCCGAAGACCGTAGGCCGTTCATCTTCCAATTGCCCGCTACCAGCGGGCGGCGCGACGCCCGAACCATTGTCGTTTCCCGCGTTTTCCCGAATCCGGCCAAGCGGTTAGCAGAGCGCTCGCGGACACGCCAGAGGCCGGCTAGCGGCGGCCCGCTCACCCCGCCATATGTTGCGATGCAGAGCCCCCCTCCCTATGATGCAACAACCCGGCCCGCCGCGGGTTCTCTCAATCACGGATGACGCATGCTTCGAGGTCTACGAAAAGCCTCTTCCAACTGGCTCGGCAAGGCGGTGATGGCCGCCGTTGTCGGCTTCTTGGTCATCAGTTTCGCGATCTGGGGGATCGGCGACATTTTCCGCGGTTTCGGCCGCTCGACCGTCGCAAAGATCGGGCATACCGAAATTACAATCGAGCAGTTCCGGTCTCTGTACAACGATCGGCTGCAGCAATATTCACGCCAGTTCGGCCGCCCCATCACCGCAGATCAGGCGCGGGCCACCGGCTTGGATCGCGCGGTGATCGGGCAGATATTCTCGGAGATCCTGCTCGACGAACGCGCACACGCGCTCGGTCTTGCGCTCTCCGATGCGGAGGTCGCCAAGCAGATTACCAACGATCCGGCGTTTCGCGGCCCGAACGGCCAGTTCGACCGTTTTCGTTTCGAGCAAATCATCCGTAATGCCGGCTATACCGAGCCCCGCTTCGTGGCCGAACAGCGCCGTCAGTTGCTGCGCCGGGAGCTCGCGGGCACCATCGCTTCCGGATTGAGCGCGCCACGCACGTTGGTCGAGGCGGCGGACCGCTATCAGAACGAGCAACGCTCGATCGAATACGTGCTGCTCGACCGCGCGCTCGCTGGCGAGATTCCACCGCCTCCCCCGGAGGTGCTCGCGAAGTACTTCGAGGAGCGCAAGACCCAGTTTCGCACGCCCGAATACCGCAAGCTCGTGATCGTTTCGCTGATCCCGGGCGAGCAGGCCCGTTGGATCGAAATCTCCGACGCGGATCTCAAACGCGCCTACGAGGAGCGGCGCGCGCGCTACGTCACCCCCGAGCGACGCCACATCCTGCAGATTGATTTTCCCAATGCCGAGGCGGCGAGCGCGGCCGCGGAGCGCATCGCGAAAGGCGCGAGCTTCACGGAGATCGCCAAGGAGCTTGGCAAGAGCGAAAAGGACATCGACCTCGGCACGGTGCCCAAGTCCGCGGTGATCGACCGGGCAGCCGCCGATGCCGCCTTCGCGCTCAAGGAAGGCGAGGTCAGCGCGCCGGTGCAAGGCCGCTTCGGCACCGTGCTCGTGCAAGTCCTCAAGATCGAACCGGAGCAGGTTCGCTCGCTCGAGCAAGTGGCCGGCGAGCTCAAGCAGGAGCTGGCCGCTGCGCGCGCCAAGTCCGAGATTTTCGACCTCTACAACAAGATCGAGGACGCGCGCGCAGAGGGGAAATCGCTGGCCGAGGCCGCCGCCAACCTGAAGCTGGAGGCGCGCACGGTCGAAGCGGTCGATCGCTCCAGCCGCGATGCTGCAGGTATGCCGGTGAAGCTTCCCGATGCGGAGCGGCTTCTCCCCGCGGCGTTTAATACCGATGTCGGCGTCGAGCGCGATCCCTTGCAGTTCCAAGATGGCTACATCTGGTACGACGTCACCGGAATCTCACCCTCGCGCGAACGTTCGCTCGACGAGATCAAGGACCTGGTCGAGACGCGCTGGCGCGACCGGGAAATCGCGACGCGTCTGGACACCAAGGCAACCGAGATGCTGGACAAGCTCAAAGCCGGTGCGACGATGGCCGAAGTAGCTGCGGCAAACCATCTCAAGGTTGAAACCCTGACCGGCCTCAAGCGCGGCGAGGCCGCCGGCCCGCTCTCGGCGGCGGGCGTCGCTGCCGTGTTCCACACAGCGAAGCACGCCGCCGGCAGGACGGAAGCCACGCAGCCGGCGGAGCAAGTCGTATTCCGCGTCACCGATATCGTGGTGCCAGCCCTCGACATGACGTCCGACGAGGCCAAGCGCGCCCTCGAAACGCTTAATCGCGGCCTCTCCGAGGACATTCTCGCTGAATATATTGCCCGGCTCGAAAGCGAAATCGGCGTCACGATCAATCAAAGTGCGCTGAACCAGGTGGTCAGCGGCGGAGCCGGCGACGGAGCAAACTGACCTGACCCATGCAGATCGAGCCGCAAGCCACGGCATTTGCCAAGCGCTACGCGCGGGGCGAGGCGCAAGTCGTCTGGACCACGCTCGTGTCGGACCTCGAGACCCCGGTGTCGGCTTTCCTCAAGATCGCCGCTGCGCGGCCGCTGAGCTTTCTGCTGGAATCGGTCGAGGGCGGCGCGGTGCGCGGGCGCTATTCGATCATCGGGCTCGACCCCGATCTCATCTGGCGCACCGTGAGTGGCCAAGCCGAGATCAATCGCACGGCGCAGCGCAGGGCCGACAGCTTCACGCCCTGCAACCGGGAACCGCTGGCCGCGCTGCGCGCGCTTATCGCCGAAAGCCGCATCGAGCTGCCGGACGTGCTGCCTCCCATGGCGGCCGGCATTTTCGGCTATCTCGGCTACGACATGGTGCGGCTGATGGAGGAGTTGCCGCAGCCTAACCCCGACCCGATCGGAATCCCCGACGCGGTCCTGATGCGCCCCACCATCGTGGTCGTGTTCGACAGCGTGAAAGACGCGATCACCGTGGTCACGCCGGTGCGTCCGGAGAGCGGCGTCGCTGCTGAAGTGGCCTTCACGCGGGCGAGCGAGCGCCTGTCGAGGATCCTCGATGCGCTCGATGCGCCGCTGGCGCATGCTCCGCCCGATTTCCAGGCGGGACCGCTCACGGTGTGGCCGTCCTCCAATATTACGCCCGCCGAATACGAGCGCATGGTGAATGCCGCCAAGGAATACATCGCCGCCGGCGACATTTTCCAGGTCGTGCTGTCGCAACGTTTCGAGGCGCCGTTCGAATTGCCGCCTTTTGCGCTCTACCGGGCGCTGCGGCGGGTCAATCCAGCGCCCTTTCTCTATTTCCTCGACTTTGGGGGCTTCTCGATCGTCGGCTCCAGCCCGGAAATCCTGGTGCGAGTGCGCGAGGGTACGGTGACCGTTCGGCCGCTCGCCGGCACGCGGCCGCGCGGCACGACGCTCCAGCAGGACAAGGCGCTCGAATCCGAACTGCTGGCGGATGAGAAGGAACGCGCCGAGCATCTGATGCTGCTCGATCTCGGGCGCAACGACGTCGGCCGCGTCGCGCGCACAGCCACCGTCAAGGTGACCGACCAGTTCTCCGTCGAGCGCTTCAGCCAGGTGATGCATATCGTTTCGAACGTCGAAGGCCAGCTCGATGGAAAATACGACGCGCTCGATGCGCTGGCGGCGGGCTTCCCGGCCGGCACCGTCTCGGGCGCGCCAAAGGTACGCGCGATGGAGATCATCGACGAGCTCGAACCCGACAAGCGGGGGCTCTATGCCGGGTCGGTGGGCTATTTCTCCGCCGCGGGCGAGCTCGACAGCTGCATCGTGCTGCGCACGGCGTTGATCAAGGACGGCATGATGTATGTCCAGGCCGGCGCCGGCATCGTCGCCGATTCCAACCCCAAGTTCGAGCAGCAGGAATGCGTCGACAAGGCCAAGGCGCTGTTCCGCGCCGCGGAAGAGGCCAAAAGATTTGCGAGCGCGGCGCGGCGGGGACGATAGCTATGAAGCCCGGATGGGCCCGGGCATGACGACCGCAGACGGAGCGACGACATGAACCCCAAAACCGACCGCGAACCGGCGCCGAAATGGAAGCACGACGGCGTGCGCGTGATTCCGGGGCATGCGCTCGATCCCAACACCCCCCAGACGCCGGGCATGGATCGCAAGGCCGCGATCAACTATGCCCGCGTCGGCGCCCAGAAGGTTTGGGCAGGTACGGTGAACATTCGCCCCAACGCCAAGACCGGGGCACATCACCACGGCGAGCTGGAGAGCATTATCTACGTGGTGCGCGGCAAGGCGCGCATGCGTTGGGGCGAGCGGCTGGAATTCACCGCCGAAGCCGGTCCGGGCGATTTCATCTATGTGCCGCCGTTCGTACCGCACCAGGAAATCAACGCCAGCGCGAGCGAGCCGCTCGAATGCGTGGTGGTGCGCAGCGACAACGAAGCGGTCGTGGTCAACCTCGACATCGAGCCGGTGGAGAAGCCGGACGAGGTTCTATGGATCGATCCGATTCACAAAGCGCCCTAAACCTGTCCACCCACAGTCCATACCCGACCGCAGTAACCGCACAAAGCCTGCATTTCTCGATATTTCCCGTCCATGCTTGTCCATGGCCGTCCAGCCACGTATAT
>JBKOXY010000109.1:0-2969 GCA_046725125.1 Pseudomonadota bacterium
GGACTTCGAACGGCTGCACAAGTTCCCGCCGATGGACGATCTTGAAGGCAAGCATGATGTGAAGGCAGATCAGCGAGTAGATCAGTTTGTGCGGCTGCGCGATGCGATTGAGGAGCGAGCATCGCGTAAGTTCTTCGAAGGACCAGTCGAGGCTAAAGGACCGGTGGTGTTGCGATCCAACGATTTCTTCAAGTAGTTACCTCGTCCCCCGCGGCCGCCATCTCGTAAAAGCAGACTAAAGCAAATTAGGGTGGGTGGACATCACCAGACCAATAGAGCGATGCCCGAGCCGATCACGATCAGAGAGACCAGCGTCCAGAGGGCATAAGGGAATAAAACGTCCATCGCTCTCGCTCCGCTTTGACCCGGCAGCATGGCCGCCGAGCCCTTCAAATCCATCCCCCCTTAGATGAGCAGACTCGCTGCCGCGAGCACGATGCCCGAGACCAACGCGGCCAAGCAGGAAAACACTAGAAGGTCATGCAGGATTCTGATCATTGGCAGCCCCCTGGCCCCGACGCTGGCCACGGGACCTAGCGGAATGGGCCAACTCGCGTCTGTATAAAATTGCTCACCCCGCAATCTTTCGGTGCTGTCATGCACGGAAGCAGGCGCGGGTTAAGGGTCCGTTGGCACCCCCCGCTTGGAGAATTGAGCCCGCTTACGCCTTCGTCAGTTCGCTTTCCCGCGCCACGCGCTCATGCAGCTCGTTCACGCTTTTGATGCGATATTCGAACTCGCCACGGTTCTCCGGGAGTTGCTTGGTTATTTCGTAGACGCCGCCTGGTACGTTGCGACTGAGCGCAGGCCTGATGGTTACAGTCTGCCCGACCTGGAATTTATGGGAGGCCACCGGGCGATCCAATTTTTGTCATGGCCTGGCTTTATCAGTCTTCACGGGTCAGCGGAATCTCGCGGTGCTGCGCGCGGCAAGGTCTCACTTTGGACTTGCGAGAGCCGGGCCTTGTTCAGGGTGGGGATCAGAAAGTGGTCAATTTTGAACAGATTCTATTGGCAAACGGGCGCATGCTCGATCCGACCGAGGCGCCAGCTCAGCGCGCCCGGGCCTTCAGTTTGACTTTTTGACCGAAACCCCATCCGGGTGTCCGTTGCCCTCGCTCCGAAACATGTCGAGCGAAAGGAACCGCTCATGCAATTACCTCTAATTCTGCAAGGCGAGTCGCGCACGCGCCTCTTGCAGGGCGCGTGTGCCGGCTTTCTCGCAACCGTGGTCATCGGCTTCGGTTGGGGCGGGTGGACATTGGGAAGTACTGCGAGGGAAACCGCCACAAAAAGCGCGGCCACCGCCGTCGTGGCGGTTCTGGCCCCGATGTGCGCCGACAAGTTTCGACAGGCCGCCGATGTGTCGGTAAACATGGCGGAGCTTAAAAAGGTCAGCTCGTGGATGCAGGACTCCTACATCGAGAAGGGCGGCTGGGCGACATTCCCCGGAATGACCTCGCCCGACCGCGACGTCGCCAGAGCATGCGCCACGTTGCTCACCGCATTGTAGCAAGCATCGATACAGAAAACACTCAGCATCGAGCGAACGTTGACATTAAATCAGCGTTCGTTGGCCGAACGATCGTGCCCAATTGCGAGGCGCAACTCGCGATTCCAAGCCCTTTAATTCTCGTTTGGCACCGGCGAACGAGATAGCGCGAAATTTAGCTCGCTATGGCCGTCATCGTAACTACCTATGGATATGGCCAGGCCAAAGACGTAGAGACAGGCCATGCAGCCCGCTTATTGTAGATGGCCCAACCCATGAAAGACCCTCAAACGGAAGCGCACTTGCCCAGCTTGGATCAGTTACGCAACAACGCCGCTGAGTGCATTCGATTGGCGGAGGCGGCCCGCAGTTCGGCACATAAATCGTATTTCATCGAAATGGCCGACCGCTGGCTCACGCTCGCCGAGCGCGCCGCGAAGACGCAAGATAGATAGCTAAACGAGTCCAAGCCAATGAGAAGGTCGCTCACGTTCCTGGAACGAGCCTTGGGCGCACCCACTCGAATCCGATTAGATTGACCAATCGCAAAGCCGAGCGCCTTGAAACGAACACATCTATGCCCCATATGATGCGCGCGACCTCATTTGGTCCTGGCGAGCCGCGTGTACGGATCCCCGTCAAACGGTTTCTGGCTTGCCCTTTCACTTTCACCGACAGCCCAGATCACGCGGGGGTGTCTTGCACCATCCGCGATATCGCGTGCGGGCGCACCTCGTGCGGCCGCGCCGTTTCGCACAATAGAAAGCTTGTTCATTGACCTCTTTTCATGATTTCGGCCTCGCCGAACCGATCACGCGCGCGCTCGCCGAAGAGAAATACGCCACGCCCACGCCGATTCAAACGCAGACCATTCCCGTCGTTCTGTCGCACCGCGACGTGATCGGGATTGCGCAAACCGGCACCGGCAAGACCGCGGCGTTCGCGGTGCCGATCTTGCAT
Source organism: Pseudomonadota bacterium (assembly GCA_046725125.1). Lineage (GTDB taxonomy): Bacteria > Pseudomonadota > Alphaproteobacteria > Rhizobiales > Xanthobacteraceae > VAZQ01. Next base: position 2,453 of record JBKOXY010000109.1, read on the forward strand.
CATCTCTTCACAAATAGACGGCACCCGGAGCGCAAGACCTGCCGTGTGCTGGTGCTGGCCCCGACACGCGAGCTGTCCGGCCAAATACTCGATAGCTTCCGCGCTTACGGCCGCCACGTCGGCACCCGTGCCGCGCTGGTGATCGGCGGTGTGTCGATGGGCGCGCAGGTACGCGCGGTGCAAAACGGCGTCGACGTGCTCGTCGCCACGCCCGGACGCTTGCTCGATCTCGTGACGAGCAACGCGCTGCGTCTCGGCGGGGTGGAATTTCTCGTGCTCGATGAAGCCGACCGGATGCTCGATATGGGCTTCATCCACGACATCCGCAAAATCGTCGCGAAGCTTCCCGCGCAACGGCAAACGCTGTTGTTCTCCGCAACGATGCCGCGCGCCATCGCCGAGCTCGCGGCTCAGATGTTGCGCAATCCGGCCAAGATCGCCGTGACGCCGGTCGCCTCGACGGTCGACCGCGTCGAGCAGCGTATCCTCCATGTCGATCGCGCTGCGAAGCCAGCGG
>JBKOXY010000025.1:0-6054 GCA_046725125.1 Pseudomonadota bacterium
GGCTCGCCGTGCTCCTCTTCGATCCGCTTCTGGAAGCGGGCAACGAGCTCGAGCCAGTCGTCGGCCGAAAGATCGGTGTCGAGCGTGTAGCCGTTCTTGTCCTTGTGGTTGTCGAGAATTTCCTCGAAGTGGTGGTGGCCGAGCCCCAGCACCACGTCGGAATACATGTTGATGAAGCGACGGTATGAATCATAGGCGAAGCGCCGATCGCCGGATTTCTTCGCCAGCGCCTCGACGGTGGCGTCGTTGAGGCCGAGATTGAGCACCGTGTCCATCATGCCCGGCATCGACGCGCGCGCCCCCGAGCGCACCGAGACCAGCAAGGGATTGTCGCTGTCGCCGAAGGTCCTGCTGGTGATGCGGCCGACCTCGGCGAGCGCGGCGGCGACTTGTTTCTCGAGGTCCTTCGGGTAGGTCTTGCCGTTCTCGTAATAGTGGCTGCAGACCGCGGTGGTGATGGTGAAACCCGGCGGCACCGGCAAGCCGAGATTGGCCATCTCGGCAAGGCCGGCGCCTTTGCCGCCGAGGAGGTTGCGCATGTCGGCGCGGCCCTCGGCTTTGCCGTTGCCGAAGCGATAGACCCATTTGGCTTTGGCGGAAGACGCCTTCGACGCGGCCGCCCGGCGCGCCGCGGCCTTGCGGCCGGACGCAGGACGGGTTGATTTTTTGTTCGATCGCGTACGGCGCGGCGTCGATGTGACCATGGAACCACGAACTGGGATGCGCCCTTGCCCCTAATGATCACCGCCGCGGGCGCCGACGCAAGGGCGCAGATGGGCGCTCCGCCGGCGGCGGATCAGCGGATGAAATGGTAGATACCGTTGAGGCCGATGAGGCCGACGATGATCAGGTAGATGGCGACGACGTAGTTCAACAGCCGCGGCACGAGCAGGATCAGAATGCCGGCGAGGAGGGCAACAAGCGGCGTGATATGGGCAACTGTGATGGTCATGAGGATCTCCTTGGGTCGCAGTCGATGATAATGGCGTTGGAAGCGGCGAGTTCCAAGTGTGAGCCGACGCTTGCTAGTTTTGCTGGGCCTCGGAAGGCGTGACACCGCCTTCGATGCGGGAGAAATCGGCGACCGTTCGGGTCGCCGCGCGGATTTCATTGAGCAGCTTGAGCCGGTTCTCCCGTAGTTGCTTGTCCTCGACGTTGACCGTCACCTTATCGAAGAATGCATCAACGTGCGGGCGAAGCTTCGCCATAACGCGCATGGCGGCTTCGAAGTCCTCCCTCGCGACGGCGGCGGCCGCTCCCGCCTTGGCTACTTCGATCGCGCTCGCCAGCGCACGCTCCTCCTTCTGGCGATAGAGGGAGGGATCCGGCCGACCGACATATTCGCGCGCGTCTCGCTTCTCCTCGATGCGGATGATATTGGTCGCGCGCTTGTACCCGGCGAGCAGATTCTTGCCGTCTTCGCTATCGAGGAATTTTCCCAGCGCCTCGACGCGGCGGACAATGAGAAGCAGATCATCTTCCAACTGGATAGACAGCGCAGCCTTAATGAGGTCGTGTCGCGCTCCTATCGCTCGAAATTGAACCTCTAAGCGATCAACGAAAAAATCGAGTAGGTCGAACACGCGACCCCCTGCCGTTTCAGCCTCCTTCTCCGCCACCTCATCAGAATACGCCCTGTCCACCATTCTGCGCCAAACACGCGCAGCGTTTTGGCTTGAAATTCCCTCTGCTTTTTCAAGGTGTTCAAGTGCAATTCTTTGTCGATTGAGCTTCACGCCTTTGATATCCAGGAAAACTTCGATATCGGCGACTAAGAAGAAATCGACTAGGGGAACTCTAATCCCGTTTTCCAAAATCAACCTAATCACCCCAAGCGCCGCTCGCCGCAACGCATAAGGGTCTCCACTTCCTGTCGGCTTCTCGTCGATCGCCCAGAACCCAACGAGGGTATCGATCTTGTCCGCCAGCGCGACCGCAATCGACACCGGATCAGTCGGGACGTGGTCAGTGGGCCCCAGCGGCTTGTAGTGCTCCTCAATCGCGCGCGCGACCGCTTCGTCTTCACCTTGAGCTCGAGCATAATATTTCCCCATCAGCCCTTGCAGTTCGGGGAATTCCCCAACGACTTCCGTTAATCGGTCAGCTTTGGCGAGCCGTGCTGCCCGCTCTACCGTTTTGACAAGTTGCGCCTTCTCCGCATCGGAAGCTGAAGGCACTAGCAGCGGCGCTAGCTCTGCTGCCAATCGTTCAATACGGCCAACGCGCTCGGCCTCCTTGCCCAATCTCTCGTGAAAGACGATGTCCTTGAATTTTGGCAGCCGGTCCTCCAGCCGCGTCTTGAGATCGGTGTCGTAGAAGAACTTGGCGTCGGCGAGCCGCGCGCGGATGACCCGCTCGTTGCCGGCGGTGATCGCCTTGCCGCCGTCCTCGGCCTCGATATTGGCGACGAGGATGAACTTGTCGACGAGCTGCGACGTGCGCGGATCGCGCAGCACGAAGCATTTCTGGTTGTTGCGGATGGTGGCGCGGACGATCTCGGGCGGCATGGCGAGGAACGGCTTGTCGAACGATCCCATCAGCACCACCGGCCATTCGACCAGGCCGGCGACCTCGGCCAACAATCCGACGTCCTCGACGAGCTCAAAGCCCTGCGCGAAGGCGAGGTTCTTGGCGTCGGCGAGGATCATTTCCTTGCGCCGCTCGGGGTCGAGCACGACCTTGGCCTTTTCGAGCTTGGCCGCGTAGTCCTCGAACCGGCGCACCTTGAACGGCTGCGGCGCCATGAAGCGATGGCCGCGCGTCTCGTCGCCGGCCGCAATCCCGTCGACCGCGAACGCGACGATCTCGGGCTCCTCGGTCTCCGGGCCGAAGGTCGCGACGATGGAATGCAACGGCCGCACCCAGCCGAGCGAGCCCGGTTGCGCCGACTGCTCGCCCCAGCGCATCGACTTCGGCCAGGGGAATGTCTTAACCACCGCGGGCACGATCTCGGCGATCACCTCGATCGCGGGCCGGCCCGGTTTCTCGATCACCGCCAGGTAGAAGTCGCCCTTCTTGTCGGGCTGCACCTTGGCCTCGCTGATCGATTTGAGCCCGGCGGCGCGCAGAAATCCTTGGATGGCGCCCTCGGGTGCGCCCACACGCGGGCCCTTTTTCTCTTCCTTCACGTCCGGCTGCCTGACCGGCACGCCCTTGACCGCGAGGGCGAGCCGGCGCGGCGTGACGAAGGCCTTGGCGCCCTCGTAGAGGAGGCCGGCGCCGACCAGCGCCTCGGTGACGAGCTTGCGCAAATCCTCGGCCGCGCGCGCCTGCATGCGCGCCGGAATTTCCTCGGAGAACAGTTCGAGCAGAAAGTCGGGCATCGTGAGCAGGTAGCAGGCGCGCTCGGCGTTGTTAAGTCGAAAAGCGTGGGGCGCGCGCGCGCCGGACCCCCGCGCGAACTCACCGCGAGCGCGCGCTTGCGGGACCCTTCGGCGTGCCGCACACTTGCGATGGCGACGACTTCGCTTGGTGTCCCAGGCACCCGATGAAAACTCTCGACTGCAGCCTTGGTGCGCGCGCCGCCGTCCTGTGCGCGGTCGCATCGTTGGCCGTCGCGGCTCCGGCCAGCGCCGATGAAACGGCCTATCTCATGTACCTCAAGGGAAGCGAAGGCCCACCCGCCGTGCCGATGCGCGTCCTCTGGGACGCGCGCGACGGCGCCAACGGCCGCGTCACCATCGACCTCGGCGAGAAATACGAGCCGGCGCTGACCAAGCTCGGACTTCCCCGGGTGCTCGAATACGACGCCAAGCTCGACAAGTCGCAGTTCGCGGTGCGCGAAGGCGAATTCGCGCGCTTCGTCAAGGTCGTCGCCACCTCGATCGTCCAGGGCTTCTTGACCGCGAGCCCCGTTCCCGGCGCGTGGGCGCAACCCGCCGAGGTCAAGGTTCACACTGCGGCGCTCCTGATCACGCCTGCGCACGAGCGATTGGAGGTGACGGCGCGGCTCTACGTCACCTATCTGTGGCCGCAAAAGTCCGGGCCGCCAAAGGTTCAGGATCTGATCAAGGGCGACATCGTCTTCGTCGGCCAGCCGGAGCCCACGGGAGGCGGTGAGGCGGGACAGCCGAGCAAGCCGTAACCGGTGAGGTACGCACGCCTAGTCGGTGCGGCCACGGACTTGAGCAAGCCGACTCGCCGCCGCGACGGCGGCGCCCGCCTATTCGCGGTGCCTCACAGCTTCTTATGGCTGCCGTCGCACATGGGCCGATTGCCGGTGCGCTTGCAGGCGCAGAACCAGGCCTGCTCCGCCTGCTCCGCCTTCCACTCGACCGGCGAAAACCCCGTGCCCTTGTGCGAGCCGTCGCAGAACGGCTGGCTCTTTGAGCGCCCGCAGGCGCACCACCAGTAGCTCTTGCCGGCTTCGACATCGACCGCGAGCGGAGCCCGTCCGCCGATTTCAGGCTGTGCATTCATGCCGGCGCTCCTCCCGCTTCGGTCGCAAGCCACGCCTCGCCGCAGGCTTTGGCGAGCTCGCGCACGCGTAGAATATAGCTCTGCCGCTCGGTCACCGAAATCACCCCGCGCGCATCGAGCAAATTGAACACATGGCTCGCCTTGATGCATTGGTCGTAGGCCGGCAGCGCCATCAGGTGGCGCTTGCTGTTGCCGACCGTCACCCAACCGGCCTCGATGTATTTGCGGCACGCCGCCTCCGCCATCCTGAACTGCTCGAACAGCATCTCGGTTTCGGCAAATTCGAAGTTGTGCCGCGAATATTCCTGCTCGGCCTGCAGGAAGACGTCGCCGTAGGTGACCTTCTTCTCACCCTCGCGGCCGTTGAAGTTGAGATCGAAGACGCGGTCGACCCCCTGCACATACATCGCGAGCCGCTCGAGACCGTAGGTCAACTCCCCCGAGACCGGCGCGCATTCGAAGCCAGCGACTTGCTGAAAATAAGTGAATTGCGACACCTCCATGCCGTCGCACCAGCACTCCCAGCCTAGCCCCCAGGCACCGAGCGTGGGGCTTTCCCAGTCATCCTCGACGAAGCGGATATCGTGGAGCTTGGGATCGATGCCGATCGCGGAGAGCGATTTGAGGTAGAGCTCCTGGATGTCGTCGGGCGACGGCTTGAGGATGACCTGGAACTGGTAGTAGTGCTGCAGACGATTGGGGTTCTCGCCGTAGCGGCCGTCCTTCGGCCGGCGCGAGGGCTGCACATAGGCCGCGTTCCACGGCTTGGGTCCGAGCGCGCGCAATGTCGTCGCCGGATGAAACGTGCCGGCGCCGACCTCCATGTCATAGGGCTGCAGGATTACGCAGCCGTAGTCCGCCCAATAGCGCTGCAGCGCCAGGATCAGTCCCTGGAACGAGCGCGCGGGACGCAGATGGGCGGGGAGATCGTTGCTCATGCGGCTCGCAAAAACGCCTAAAAGAACCAACGCGCGCCGCACGTCAGCCGAGGCGCGCATTGGCGGCGCCGACGTCGGATTGAGCCGACATCGCCGGGCGCGCGCTAGACCTACCGGCGGCCATCCGGGGGGTCAAGAACATGAGAATGCCGCGCTCGAGCGCGCGATGCGGTGACGGTCGCACGATCCATCATTATGCTCGGCGCCATGATCGTCATCCGCGGCTCGCTTTCCGCGTTGATCGTCGCCGCGCTGCTTTGGCCGGCGTTGCAGGGCGCACAGGCGCAGGATTATCCCAACCGGCCGATCCGGCTGGTGGTCGCTTTCACGGCCGGCGGCACCACCGATTTCGTCGCGCGGCTCTTGTCCGAACGGCTGCGCAGTTTGCTCGGACAGACCGTCATCGTCGACAATCGGCCAGGCGCCAACGGCGCGATCGCGGCCGAATATGTGGCGAAGTCGGAGGCGGACGGCTACACGCTCTTCTTCACCACCGTGGGCGCCGTCGCGATCAATCCGGCGCTGCACAGCAACCTCCCCTACGACCCGGTCAAGGATTTCGCGCCGGTTGGCATGGCGGTATTCAACTCGACCATGCTGGTCGTGAATGCCGCGATGAAGATCAATTCGGCGCGCGAACTCGCCGCCTTGGCGAAAGAGCGGCCGGGCGCCATCACCATCGGCGTCACCGGGCTAG
>JBKOXY010000339.1:0-4164 GCA_046725125.1 Pseudomonadota bacterium
CGCTCATGTTCATGGCCCGCCTGGTCGAGGAGCGGACCGGCGGACGCCACCACATTCGCGTATTCCATTCGCGTCAGCTTGGCGAGGAGAAGGACACCATCGAACAGACGCGGGTTGGCGCCATCGATCTCAACCGCACCAATGTCGCGCCGATCGGCGCATTGATCCCCGCGGCCAACGTGCTCGCGCTGCCGTTTCTGTTCCGCTCGCTCGATCATCTTCACAAGGTGCTCGATCAAGCCATCGGCGAGGAGATTCTGGCGAGTTCCCAGCGCCACGGTTTTGTCGGCTTGACCTTCTACGACTCCGGATCGCGGTCGATTTACAACGTCATGCGGCCCGTTCGCACGCTGGCGGACATGAAGGGCTTGCGAATTCGGGTCCAGCAATCCGAGCTGATGGTCGACATGATCAAGGCGCTTGGCGCCGAACCGATCGAACTGCCTTACGGACAGGTGTCGACGGGCCTCTCCACCAAATTGATCGACGGCGCGGAAAACAATTGGCCTTCCTACGTCACGACCGGCCATTACAAGCTCGCTCCATACTATACCTTGACCGAACACACGATGGGCCCCGAAGTACTTGTGATGTCGCCGCGCGCGTGGGAAAGCCTGTCGGCCGAGGACCAGCAGATCTTTCGCGACGCGGCGCGAAAGTCGAGCATGTTCATGCGCGAGCTGTGGAGTGGGTTGGAGGAGCGCTCGCGTCAGCAGGCGCGCGCGGCCGGCAACACGATCATCGCGGATTTCGACCGCAAGCCGTTCGAGCATGCGATGAATACAATCTATGAAAAGACGGTGTCGGATCCGGGCCTGCGCCAATTGATCGAGCGTATTCGCAAGGTTCAATGAGCCTCGATTTGGTCGCCCTCAAGGATGAACAATCGGCCACGCGAAACGCGCGGCCGCGGCGAAGCCTTGATCTGGAGACCGAAAGCGTTGTGCGGGTGCTGCCGATCAGGTGGCGCCTGTTCTTGATCGCCGCGCTCAATGCGTCGGTCGCCTTCATTCTGGCCGCGTTTATCTGGAACGGCGCCAATGTTCTCAGCCGCGCCTGGGACGACGTGCGAACGGTGCGCGAATCCGACAAGCTTCTGGTTTTGCTGGAAAGCGAGGCCAGCCGCCTGCAGAACCTGATCCATCGCTACATCAATCAGCCGAGCCAAGAGGTCCTTACCGAAATTCTGGGATTGCATGGCGAGGTTCTCAGCACCCTGCGCAACCGCGGCGCGGTGGATCCCATCCTATCGGGCTCGGCCGACGAGCTGCGCACCGTGACCGAGCGGTTCCTTCAGGGCTTTGGAGAGGTGCGCGCGCTGCAGACCACGATCACGCACACCTACGAGAACGATGTGCTCAAGCCGGCACGGGAGATGGCGGGGCTTTATGCCATCATCGAGGGCGCCATCGGCGCGCGCGACGCCTTGTTGTTGCCTTCGCTCGGAAAGTCGCGCGAGGCGTTCACCGCGAGCCTCGTCGCCGCCAATGCCTTCTATCTATCGCTGGCTTCGGACGCCGCCGACGAGGCCCGCAGGAACATCACGACCGTCGAGCAGACCATCCCGGTGATGATCGATCTCGCGGAGAACAGCCTGCAGCGCGCCGCCCTGAGCGCGCTGGCCCAGCGCGCCGCCGCGTTCGGCGACGGCTTGAAGACGCTGGCCGAGCAATTCGCGATGCGGACGAATCTGCTGAAAACCGCGATCGACGACAACCAGGCTGCCATGATCGCGGTGATCAACAAGCTCTCCGCCCAGATGACGCTGCGCGAATTGCAGGCGCAAGGAAGCTTCGACCACACGCTTGCCAATATCTATCAAAACGTGGCCCTCGTCGCGGTGATTTTCTTGACATTGATCGTGGTCATCGGGGCGCTGATCGCCCGCAGCATCATCCTCCCGCTCAAAGAGATCATGGCCGCGATGCACGCCGTCGTCTCCGAGAAATACGACGAGCCCATTCAAGGAACGCATGCCCGCGATGAAATCGGCGAGATGGCGCGCGCGGTCGCGGTCTTTCGCGAAAATGCCATTGCCAAGCGCAAGGCCGAGGACGAGTTGCGGGCGGCCAAGGATCGCGCGGAGAAGGCGCTCGACGACCTGCGCGAGGCGCAGCAAAGTCTCATCGCCGCGGAAAAGCTCGCGGCGCTGGGCGGCCTTGTCGCCGGGGTGGCGCACGAAGTGAACAATCCCATCGGCATCAGCCTCACGGTAGCGTCAAGTTTCGCCCGCAGATGCGACGAGTTCGCAAAGGAGGTCGATGCGGGCCCGCTGCGGCGCTCGCGGCTCGACGAATTCCTCGAGGGCGGGCGAGACGCCGCCAACCAGCTCGTCGCCAATCTCCAGCGGGCGGGCGAGCTGGTGCAATCGTTCAAGCAGGTCGCCGTCGACCGCAGCCACGCGGATCGGCGTCCGTTCGATCTGCGGGAATCGACCGATCAAATCGTCGCCAGCTTGCGCCCCGTGCTCAAAAAGTCCCAGATCACGCTGACCGTGGACGTGCCGGCCGGCATCATCATGGACAGCTACCCGGGCTCCTATGGCCAGGTCTTGACCAACCTGTTTCTCAACAGCGTCGTCCATGCCTTTCCCGACGGCCGCGCAGGCAGCGTCATCGTCGAGGCGCGGCAGGTCCGCGACGACGTGGATATCTTCGTGTCCGACGACGGCGTGGGCATGAGCGAGGAGATCCAACGTCGCGCGTTCGACCCTTTCTTCACCACTCGCCGCAACGAGGGCGGAACGGGCCTCGGCCTGCACATCATCTTCAATCTCGTGACCCAGCAGCTCGGCGGCCGACTGGCCTTCGAATCCCGGCTCGGCTGGGGTACACGGTTTCGCATCACCCTCCCCCGCGTTGCGCCCGGCGAAGCTCAGCCGGCGCAGGCGGCACAATGACGGACAAGGCGCATGGCTGAGGACGACATCGTCCATCTGATCGACGATCCGGGTGACAGGCCTCCGGAACAAGGCCCGCGTTGGAAGATCGCGGTGATCGACGACGAGCCGGCCGTGCACGACGGCACGCGTTTCGCGCTCAGTGATTATCGTCTGAACGGACAAGGCCTTGAAATCCTCTCCGCCTATTCGGCGGCCGAGGGCCGCGAGCTCATGCGCCGCCATGCCGACATCGCCGTCGTGCTGCTCGACGTCATCATGGAGAGCGACACCGCCGGACTGGGCTTGGTCGAATACATTCGCAACGATCTCAAGAACGAGACCGTGCGCATCATCCTCCGCACCGGTCAACCGGGACAAGCGCCGGAACGGCGCGTCATCGTCGACTACGACATCAACGACTACAAAGCGAAGACCGAGCTCACGGCCGACAAGCTGTTCACGTCGTTGACCGCCGCGCTGCGCAGCTACCAGCAGCTCCAGCGCATGGTGGAAACGCGCCGCGGGCTCGAAATCATCATCGAGGCGGCATCGACTTTGTTCGACTTCAAGTCGATGCAGCGGCTGGCCGAAGGCGTTCTCACCCAGATCGGGTCGTTGCTCAATGTCGAGTGCGCCGGAATTCTGGTTTTGCGCGAAGCGCAAAACGCCCGTGAGACGTTCTCGGTGCTCGCCGGTTCGGGCTGCTACAGCCGTTTCATCGGCAGCGACGTCTCGCAAATCCTCGAGCACGACCTACGCCAGCTGGTCCACGAGGCATTCGCCCGCCGCCATCACGAGTTCTCGCCGCGCCGGTCGGTTCTCTACATCAGGACGGTGAGCGGCCGCGAAGTCGTCGTCGTGCTCGAGGCGGCGCGCCGTCTCTCCAGCACCGACCGCACGCTGGTCGAGATCTTCTGCAGCCGGCTGTCCATCGCCTTCGACAACGTCATTCTGTACGAGCAACTGCAGCGCGCGAACACGCGGCTCGAGGAACGCGTCGCCGCGCGCACGCAAGATCTGACTACCGCCAACCGCCGGCTGGCCGCGCAATGGGCGCGGCTGCGGCAGGCCAACACCTTCAAGAGCGAGATCCTCGGCACCGTCGCCCACGACTTGAAAAACCCGCTCGGCGTGATCCTCGGCCGAACCGAAATATTGCGGGAGATGATCGCCGGGGCCGGCGCGCTCGACGAGAACGTGAAGGTGCAGCTCGCCTATGTCCGCGACGCGGCCAATCGGCTCACCGAAATGGTCGACGATCTCGTGGCGGACGCGATGGCCGA
>JBKOXY010000270.1:0-4508 GCA_046725125.1 Pseudomonadota bacterium
GCTCGGACATATGGCGCCCACCTACTTTCGTAGGGAACCCGGGATCGACGCTCCAACGGCCATTGCGGCTCCGCGCTCACGCCTCAGATCGATGGCTCAATCCACCTCGATTGAAGACGCCAAAGCCGCGCTTCGCCGCCAGGCCCGCGCGCGCCGCGATGCGCTGCCGGCCGGCGTGCGCGCCGCCGCGGCGCAAGCCATTGCGGCGCGGCCGTTTCCGGTCGCGGTGATGCCGGACGCGATCGTCGCGGGCTTCATGCCGATGGGGAGCGAGATCAATCCCATCCCGTTGATGCGCAAGCTCGCGGATTTCGGTGCGCAGCTGGCGCTGCCGACGGTCGCCGGGCGCGGCAAGCCGCTCACCATGCGCGCCTTCGCCTTTGGCGAAACGCTCGTGCCGGGGATTTGGGGCATCCGCGAGCCTGCGCCCGAGGCACCCGAAGTCGCTCCCGACATTCTCATCGTGCCGCTCTTGGCCTTCGACCGCAGCGGCCACCGCATCGGCTACGGCGCCGGTTATTACGACATGACGGTTGCGGCGCTGCGCGCGCGCAAGACCATCATCGCCTGCGGCGTAGCCTTCGCCGCGCAGGAAATCTCGAGCGTGCCGACAACTCCTCGCGATGTCCGCCTCGATCTCGTGCTAACCGAGCGCGAGGTCATCGACTGCCGGGCCATGTGACGGATCATGTGACGGATCATGTGACGGATGCGCATCCTTTTCATCGGCGACATCGTGGGACGTAGCGGGCGTGCCGTCTTGCTCGATCGGCTCGGCGTCCTCGTGCAGGATTGGAAGCTCGATTTCGTCGCCATCAACGGCGAGAACGCCGCCGGCGGCTTCGGCATCACCGAAGCGATCTACCAGGAATTCGTCGACGCCGCCGTCGACGTGATTACGGGCGGCAACCATTCCTGGGACCAGAAGGAGGCGCTGGTTTTCATCGAACGCGCGCCGAAGCTGCTTCGCCCGATCAATTATCCCGCCGGCACGCCCGGCCGCGGTGCGGCGCTGATCGACGCCAAGAACGGCGCGCGCGTGCTGGTCGTCAATGCCATGGGCCGCATCTTCATGGACCCGCTGGATGATCCTTTCGCCGCGGTCGAGCGCGAGCTCGCGGCCTGCCCGCTCAAGCAAATGGCCGACGCCATCATCATCGACATTCACGGCGAGGCGACGAGCGAGAAGCAGGCGATGGGCCATTTCTGCGACGGGCGCGCGAGCCTCGTGGTCGGCACCCACACCCACGTGCCGACGGCGGACCATCAGATCCTGCCGCGCGGCACCGCCTTCATCTCCGACGTCGGCATGACCGGCGATTACGATTCCGTGATTGGAATGGACAAGGACGAGCCGTTGACGCGGTTCCTGCGCAAAATTCCGGGCGCGCGCTTCGAGCCGGCGATGGGCGAGGCGACGTTGTGCGCGCTCGCGGTCGAGACCGACGACGCCAGCGGGCTCGCGCGCCGCATTGCAGCCGTGCGCCTGGGGGGCCGGCTGCAAGAGGCGCGGCCGCAATTTTGGGAATGAGGACGCTTGTTGCTTCTCGATCGTGACACGGGCAACACCGATTTGCCGCGTCCGCGCGCAGCGTCGCTGGGAATGAATGAAATTGACTCACGCGCTCGCCGCGGCGCAATCCTCGCGAAATTTCTCGCGAGGCGGTTCTGGATTTGAGCGCAGGCGCGTTCTATAACGCCTCTGACATCAATCCATTTTCCCATGACTTCGCCGATCGCGCTTTTCGTCTTGCGCGGAGCGCGGGCCGTCGAGGAGCAAACCATGGCCGGCCATTCCCAGTTCAAGAACATCATGCACCGCAAGGGGCGGCAGGATGCGGCGAAATCCAAGCTGTTCGGAAAGCTTGCGCGCGAAATCACCGTCTCGGCCAAAATGGGGCTGCCCGACCCCGCCATGAATCCGCGCCTGCGCGCCGCAGTCATCGCCGCCCGCGCGGAGAACATGCCCAAGGACAATATCGACCGCGCGATCAAGAAAGCCACCGGCGGCGAAGCGGAAAGCTATGACGAGATCCGCTACGAGGGCTATGGGCCGGGCGGCGTGGCCGTCATCGTCGAGGTCCTGACCGACAACCGCCACCGCACCGCGGGCGAGGTGCGCGCGACCTTCACCAAGTCCGGCGGCCACCTGGCCGAGACCGGCGCGGTCTCCTTCATGTTCGACCGTGTCGGCGCCGTCGAGTACGACGCCAAGGTTGCAAGCGCCGACGCCATGTTGGAGGCCGCGATCGAGGCGGGCGCCGAGGACGTGGTGTCGAACGAGAGCGGACACGAAATCTACACCACGCCGGATTCGCTGCGCGAGGTGGCCAAGGCGGTGGAGGCGAAGTTCGGCGAGCCGCGCAAGGCGGCCTTGGTGTGGAAGCCGCAGAACACGGTTGCGATCAACGACGAGCAGGGCGAGAAACTCTTCAAGCTGATTGAGACGCTCAACGAGCACGACGACGTGCAGAACGTCTACGCCAATTTCGAGGTCTCGGACGCGCTGATGCAGAAGCTCAGCGCATAGGCTTGCCGTCATCGGAGGAGCCGGCGGCGGCACGCCAACCGGCGTCGCGAGCCGCGCGACGAGCACGGGTTGCGCGCCCCTCGGCGGGTCGGCTACGGCGCGCGCGCCTGATCCCAAGTCGAAGCGGGAAAGCTTGCCAGTGGCCTAGGCTGTTGCCGCCGGCGGGGCTATCAAAGGATTATCATGCGCGGTCTGATTCGCATCCTGGGCATCGATCCCGGGCTCCGCCGCACCGGCTGGGGCGTGGTGGCGCTCGACGGCAACCGGCTGAGCTTTCTTGCCTGCGGGTCGCTTGCGACCGACGACAAGGCTGAGCTCGCCATGCGCCTGCTCGCCATCCACGACGGCCTGCGGCGCGTGGTCGAAGAGCATGCGCCGCACGAAGCCGCGGTGGAGGCGACCTTCGTCAACAAGGACGCCACCGCGACGCTCAAGCTCGGCCAGGCGCGCGGCATCGCCATGCTGGTGCCGGCGATCGCGGGCCTGCCGGTCGCCGAATACGCCCCGAATCTGGTGAAAAAGACCATCGTCGGCGCCGGCCACAGCGAGAAGGCGCAGATCCGCATGATGATCGGCGTGCTGCTGCCGAAGGCCGATCCGCAGTCGGAGGATGCGGCCGACGCGCTCGCGATCGCGGTATGCCATGCGCATCATCGCCGCAGCACTGTGCTCAAGGTGGCGGCGGGCTGACAAGGCCGCCGACGGTTGTTGCCGCCGGCTGGTCGACTAGATTGCGGTCTTGTTTGTTCGGGAACGTCGCCATGGACCTCGCCGCGCTCCTTTTCGCCGGCGCCTTGCCCGCAGCCGTTGCATCGGCCAAATAGGCGCGCGCATGATCGGCAAGCTCAAGGGCATCATCGATAGCTACGGCGAGGATTTCATCGTCCTCGACGTCAACGGCGTCGGCTACCTCGTGCAATGCTCCGCGCGCACGCTGCAGGAATTGCCGGGTGTCGGCCAGCCCGCCACGCTGTCGATCGAAACCTACGTGCGCGAGGATCAGATCAGGTTGTTCGGCTTCCGCACCGACGTCGAGCGCGAATGGTTTCGTCTGTTGCAGACCGTGCAGGGTGTGGGTGCCAAGGTCGCGCTCTCCGTGCTCGGCACGCTCAAGCCCGCCGATCTCGCCTCGGCCATCGCCATGCGCGACAAGGCCATGGTGGCGCGCACGCCCGGCGTCGGCCCGAAGGTCGCCGAGCGCATCGTGACGGAACTCAAGGACAAGGCGCCGGCCTACGCCGATCTCGATCCGGCGGTGATCCGGCTCTCCGGCGCGGTCGAAGAGCGGCGCGCGCCGCAGCCGCTCGTGGACGCGGTCTCCGCGCTGGTCAATCTCGGCTACGGCCAGCCGCAGGCCGCGGCCGCCATCGCCGCCGCGGCGCGCAACGCGGGCGAGGGCGCGGATGCCGCGCGGCTGATCCGGCTCGGATTGAAGGAGCTTGCAAAATGACGGACGCGGACGGGGTTCGATGCTGAGCGACCGCGACCAGGAGCTGATCGCCGCGGCGAGCGAAGCGATCAAGCGGCGCTATCGCAACGACTGGCAGGAAGTCGGCGCGGCGCTGCGCACACGCGACGGCCGCATTTATACCGGGGTCAATCTCGATGCGTATTTGGGCCGCATGGCGGTGTGCGCCGAGGCGGTGGCGCTCGGCCGGGCGGTCACCGACGTCGGCGAGACCGGGATCGAGACCATCGTGGCGGTCCGCCATCCCGAGGCCGCCGAAGCGGATCAGGCCATCGTCGTGGTGTCGCCCTGCGGGAGCTGCCGCGAGCTGATTTGGGACTATGATCGCAACGCCCGCGTCATCGTGCCTAGCGCGAACGGTCCCGTCGTCGCTGGCATCGGCGAGTTGTTGCCGAACAAGTATAGCCGGGAGCGCACGCTGTGAGGATGCCGCGTTGAGCTCGAACCCCCGCCGCCTGGTGACGGCCGAACGCCGCGACGACGATGCGGACGGCTCGCTGCGCCCGCAGC
>JBKOXY010000145.1:0-3363 GCA_046725125.1 Pseudomonadota bacterium
AGCCGCTTCAAGGACGGCCTCGGTCGTCACGGCGACTTCGATAAAATTCGATGAGCGTGTCGATTGCCGCTGCGAACGGACCCGCATTGCCGGACATCTCGGAGGGTAACGTCATGAAAATTCCCCGCCGCAAATTCTTGCATCTCGCCGCGGGCGCTGCCGCGCTGCCGGCCGTGCCGCGGATCGCTTGGGCGCAAGCTTGGGCGCAAAGCTATCCGTCGCGGCCGGTGCGCTTTGTCGTCGGCTTTGCGCCCGGCGGCGGCGGCGATCTCGCCACGCGCCTGATGGCTCAGTGGCTGTCCGAGCGGCTCGGGCAACAGTTCGTCGTCGAGAACCGGGTCGGCGCCTCCAGCAATCTCGCCACCGAGCAGGTGGTGCGCGCCCCACCCGACGGATACACGCTGATCCAACTCAACGTGGCGAACGCCATCAACGCATCGCTTTACAACAAGCTGAGCTTCGACGTGTTGCGCGACCTCGCCCCGGTGGCGTCGTTCATGCGGGTGCCCAACGTGATGGAGGTCAGTCCAACGCTGCCAGTCAAGACGGTCCCCGAATTCATCGCTTACGCGAAGGCCAATCCCGGAAAGGTCTTGTTTGCATCCTCGGGCGTCGGCACGACGATTCACATGTCCGGCGAATTGTTCAAGGCGATGGCCGCAATCGACATTGTGCACGTACCCTATCGCGGCCTCGGGGCGGGCGGCTACGCCGACCTCATGACCGGCACGGTGCACGTGACCTTCGACAATCTGCCGCCCTCGCTCGAACTGATACGCGCCGGCAAGCTGCGCGCGCTCGCGGTCACCTCGACGACGCGCTCGCAGGCCCTGCCGGAGCTTCCGACGGTGGCGGATTTCCTGCCGGGCTATGAGGCGAGCGCGTGGTATGGCATCGCCGCGCCCGCCGGCACGCCGGCCGTCATTGTCGAGAGGCTCAATCAGGAACTCAACGCCGCCTTTGCCGACCCCAAGATGAAGGCGCGGATTGCCGAGCTGGGCGGTACGCCGCTGCCCGGCTCGCCCGCCGACTTTGCCAAGCTGTTCGCGGATGAAACCGAGAAGTGGGCGAAAGTGGTCAAGCTGTCGGGCGCGAAAGCGGACTGAATTCCAGCCCCTTCGCGCTATTTCTCCTCCTGCGCACTGACCGGTTCCCAGTCCGGGCCGGGCGGCTGTTGCGCAAGCTGCCGCGCCCGTTCGAGGAATAGCGCCGAGGGCGGATCTTCGTCCGCGACACGGGCGAATTGCTCGGCTGCGGCCGCGAAATCGCGCGCACGATAACGGGTCAGGCCCGCCCCATAGGCCTGCGCGCGGGAGAGGAACTCCGGCGCCACCTCGCCCGCGACGCCGAGCGGCTCGAAAATCCGCACCGCCTGTCTGCGGCCCTTGACGCGGATCGCGTCGAGCTCGCGCCAGACGAACACCGCCCCGGTCAGCGCTACCGTTGCCTCCGCAGCGATGACGGTCGTGCCGTAGAGCTTGTTCGAGCCTTCAAGCCGCGAGGCGAGGTTCACCACGTCGCCCATCACCGTGTAGTTGAAGCGCCGCTGCGAGCCGATGTTGCCGACCAGCGCCTCGCCGGAGTTGAGCCCGATGCGCTGGCGCACCGCGCCGCCGAATGCAGCGTTGACGCGATCGAGCATGCCGAGGGAGGCGGCGCATCGCAACGCCGCGCGCACCGCGTTCGTGGCGTGATGCGGATCGTCGAGCGGCGCCCCGAACACCGCCACGATGGCGTCGCCGAAATACTTGTCGACGAAGCCGCCATGCGCCTCGATCACGTCGGTCATCGCCGAGAGATATTCATTCATCGCCGCCACCAGCTCGGCCGGCGGGAGTTTCTCCGCGATCGCGGAGAAGTCGGCGATGTCGGAGAAATAGACGGTGACGTTGCGCATCTCGCCGCCCAGCACGGGTGGCTTGTTGGAGGATAGCATTTTTTCGATCACCGCCGGCGCAAGGTAGAGCGCGAAGCTCTGGCGCAGCAGCCGCTTGCCCTTGTCCGCGATCATGAAGCGGTAGGCGATGGTTGCCCCCAGCGCCGCAAGGCTGGCGAGCAGGGGTTCGATGAGCGGAAGCGCCAGGGCATAGCGCAGTGCGACCGTCGCGCCCGCGATCCAGGTCACGCCGAGGCCGACCGTAGCAGCGGCCGCCGCTACCGGACCGAAGGCGAGCGCGGCCGTGGCGGCAAGGGCCGCAAGCGCAAATGAAGCGACGGCGGCGCCGATGCGGCCGAATTCGATCAGGCCATCGTTGCGAACGAGATTGTTCACCGCCGTCGCGTGGATGTAGACGCCGGCGATCGAGTCGCGGGCGAACGTCTGGCTCGCGACGGGTATCGGCAGCGCGCAACGCTCCGCCCGCGCGCCTTCGGGGGCGGTCGCGAAGCGCTTGGACGTGATCTTGCGGTCTTCGACGTCCAGCACCGTGCCGATCAACACGATCTTGCCGCCGAAATTGCGCTTGTAGAAATCCTTGTCGTCTTTCGCCACGCAGGCGTAGAGATCGGCGAACGAATACGTCGGGATGTCGTCGGCGCCGCCTTGAAAATTGAGGGTGAGCATATCCGGCGTTTGGCGCGGCAGCCGCGCAAAGACGGCGTCGGGCATCGGCTCGATACCGCGGGCGACCAGCTCGGCCGCCATCGAAGGCACTTGCTCGCCGTCGACCTCGAAGCTCATCGGCACGCGGCGGATCACGCCGTCGGGATCGGTGTGGACGTTGAGCGGGCGGATGTTGCGCCCGAATCCGACGGCGGCGCGCTGCCCGGGCGAAGGCAGCAGCGGACGATCCTGATGCTGAAGCTGGCCGAGTACGACCTTGCCGGCGCGTGCGCCGAGCGCCAGCGCGCGCAGGTAATCGCGGTCGAAGCCGCGCACGCGTGCGCCGAGCGTTTGCTGGCCGAACGGCACCGCGGACTGCTCGATTGACGTCGGAAACACGATGTCGAAGCCGACGACCCTGGCGCCGCCGTCGATGATCGCGGTCAGCACCTCTGCGATCTCGCGCGTCCAAGTGACGGTCGGCGTGCCGTCGAACGGCGGCGTGCGGAAGGTCTCCTCGTCGAGCGCGACGACGACCGCGGCGGAGGCTTCCGGCGGCTGCGAATTGCCGTAGATGCGCCAGCGCAGTGCAGTGAGAATATCGATGGACAAACCGCGCAGCGGATCGAGCGTCGGCGAGGCGGCAACAAGACTCGCGGCGAGCGCGATCAGGAAGGCTGCCAATGCAGCGCGCAGACGCGGTCCGTCCATGAGCGCGCCGCGGATGCTCAGCCCGGCGGGAAGCGCAGCAGCCGGCTGACGACCGGCGTCTTGCCGGTCTTGGCCTTGGCGTCGACCTTGAAGGTGAACGTGCGGCTTCC
>JBKOXY010000320.1:0-9330 GCA_046725125.1 Pseudomonadota bacterium
AAGACCGCGTCTTCGCGCGTCTCAAATCCGACCCGGCGCTCAAAGCGAAGCTTCCTCGCATCGAGGCCGCGGTCGCCGAGGGGCGAATGTCAGCGGCGGTCGCGGTCGACGAGATTGCAAGCGCGTTGGGCGTCTAATTCTAGGCTCGCTCGCAACGCCGCATCATTCACTCCAATCCGCGATAGGATGTACCATTCAAATGCCGGGGCGCTCGCACGTCGGAAAATCTTTCCGTCGTTGAGACAGGACGAATGACCGCCACGATCCTCATCACCGGCTTCGGGCCATTTCCCGGGGCGCCGTTCAATCCCACCGAGCCGCTGGCCGTCGAGCTGGCGCGGCGACGCCACCCCGCGTTCGCCAATGTCCGTCGCGTCGCGCACGTCTTCCGCGTCAGCTACGGGGCGGTGGACCGGGACCTTCCGGCGCTGATCGCGCGCGAAAAGCCCCAGGCATTCGTCATGTTTGGGCTGGCAGGACGCATCAAGCACGTGCGGATCGAAACGCGCGCACGCAACGTGCTCACACGCGTGGTGCCCGACGCCGACGGGCAAATCCCCGTCACCGCCACCATCGTTCCGGGGGCGCCGATGGCGCTGTCGCTGCGAGCGCCGGCGCACCGGCTGCTGATGGCGGCACGCGCGACCGGCGTACCGGCCGCGCTGTCCCATGATGCTGGCTCCTATCTTTGCAACTATTTGTGCTGGCGGGCCGCTGAGGCTGCCCGCAGCGGCGCGCCGCGTCTCATCGCATTCGTCCACGTCCCCCAGGTGCGCCGCGCGCAGGTCCGCTCACGCCGGACGGCATTGACGCTCGACGACCTCACCGAGGCCGGCGAGGCGATTGTGCGGGCTGCGCTCGCCGCCGCGCGCTGATGCGCGCGCATAAGCTCCACTCATTCCCGCCCCCGCTTTCGCGGGGGTGAACGCCAAGGGGTTGCTTTCGTCAAACGTTGCCTCCTGCTTTTAATGTGCCGGTATGCCGCATCGCCATTGTACAGGCGCGGTGGCACACGCCATATTTCGGTCCCGAAGCCCGGTCTCATTCCAAATCCATGCGCCCCGCCGTTCGAAAAGTGCTGGTCGGAATTCTCATCCTCTTCCTTCTTCCCCTTGCGGTCCACGCAGCGCTCTATGCCGGCAAGGACCGTCCCGCCAGTTTCCGCGACGCCGACTGGTCGAGCGTCGGCATGCTGCCGCCGGCGGACGCTGACCGCGATGCACGATTCCTCGTATTCACCGGCCGCACCGGCCGCTGGAAAGGCATTTTCGCCGTCCACAGCTGGGTCGTGTTCAAGCCCGAGAACGCCAGCAGCTGGAGCCGCTACGACGTGGTGGGCTGGGGCCAACCGGTGCGCACCAACGGTTGGGCGCCGGATGGACGCTGGTTCGGCGACACCCCGCGCGTGCTCGTCGACGTGCGCGGACCCGCGGCGGCGGCGCTCATTCCAAAGGTCAAGGCGGCGATCGCGGCCTATGGCTACGGCCACTCCGGCGACTATCGAATGTGGCCCGGACCGAATAGCAACACCTTCACCGCCACCGTGTTGCGCGCCGTGCCGGAGCTCGAGACCACGCTGCCGGCAAATGCGGTGGGCAAGGACTTCCGCGCCTACCCCTATGTCGGGCTGACAGATAGCGGCACAGGCATCGAAGCCTCGCTGTGGGGTCTCCTGGGCATCAAGGTCGGTTGGGTCGAGGGCGTCGAGGTTAACGTCCTCGGCCTGGTCGCTGGTCTCGATCTACGCCATCCTGCCGTGAAGCTCCCGGGCTTTGGCCGTGTCGGCGTCGACGACGGAACCGCGGTCGCGGCGGCGGCGCGCGCGAAGTGACCGCTCTCTCGCGTCGCGGCTGCAGTGCGACGCGAAGCACGCAAGGAACTGGTTCCTGCCGCGGGCGTGCGCCGCGCCAACTCGTTTCGCGCTCCGCCGCGGCCAATCACTCACGCGATTTTGTGCGCGAGCCGTGCCAGTCGACATGACGCGCGCGACAAGGTATGCGAATCTGCGTTGCAAATATCGAGCGAGCGCGATGCGCGATACCTGGCCGCGGCTTAATGAGATTGCCTTTCCGCCCATTCGGCGGGGCCGGCTCGACACGCTCCAGGTCAATATCGGCTATCGCTGCAACCAGTCCTGCGTGCACTGCCACGTCAATGCCGGCCCGAACCGCAGCGAGGAAATGTCGGCCGAGGTGATCGACGCGGTGCTCGCCTTCCTTGCGAGAAAGCGCCTGCCTATCCTCGACATCACCGGCGGCGCGCCGGAGCTCAACCCGCACTTTCGCAGGTTGGTATGCGCGGCGCGCGCCATGGGCGTGCGCGTGATGGATCGCTGCAATCTCACGGTGCTCGAAGTGGTCGGCCAAGAGGATCTCGCCGAATTTCTCGCTCGCGAGCGGGTCGAGATCATCGCTTCGCTTCCCTGCTATCTCGAAGAGAATGTCGACCGCCAGCGCGGCAAGGGCGTGTTCGAAGCGTCCATCCGCGGCCTGAAAACCCTCAACAGGCTGGGCTATGGGCGCGCCGAGACCGGGCTCATGCTCAACCTCGTCTACAATCCCCAGGGGTCATCGCTGCCGCCGCCGCAGCAGCCGCTCGAGGCCGACTACAAACGCACGCTGGGGGAGCGCTACGGCGTCGTTTTCAACCGGCTCTATGCGCTCGCCAACATGCCGATCCAGCGTTTCGGCGCGATCCTCATTGCCAACGGCGAGTTCGATCGCTACCTCGACCTGCTGCAGCGCGCACACCTCGACGCCAATCTCGACCACGTGATGTGCCGAAACCTGATTTCGGTCGATTGGCGCGGCTACATCTATGACTGCGACTTCAATCAGATGCTCGATCTACCGCTCAAACACGACGCGCGCGAGCGCCTGCACTTGTGCGATCTGCTGGAAGCCGAGATCGAGGGTCGGCCGATCCGGGTCGGCGGCCACTGTTATGGCTGCACCGCAGGCCAGGGATCGAGCTGCGGCGGCGCACTGAAGGAAGCAGCGGCGAGCCCTCTTTGATCCGGCTCGGCTCACCTCCTCCCTCGCCGTAACGGTGGGCACGCATGGGGGTAAGGCCGGACGCAGATGCCCGGCCGATGACCGCGACTAGCGATCGGCGTTCGAGTCCCGCGCTGGAATGTGCCTTGATTCGTTGTTGTCGGGCTTGAGCCGGCATTTCATCATGCGGCCGGCTTTGCAGAAACGCCGCATGCGGGCGAGACCATTGCTCCATGTCGAAGCTCTCGATCATCATCCCCGTACTGAACGAAGGCGAAGGCATCACCGCGGCGCTCGATCGGCTTTCCGATCTGCGGGCGCTCGGCACCGACGTGGTCGTGGTCGACGGCGGCAGTCGCGACGCCACCATCCAGCGTGCGCGCCCGCGTGCCGACCGCGTCATCTTGGCGCCGCGCGGACGTGCGCTGCAGATGAACGCGGGTGCCGAGAAAGCCGCCGGCGACGTATTGCTTTTCCTTCACGCCGATACACGCCTGCCGGCCGATGCCGACCTCGTTGTGCTCAACGGCCTCGAACGGTCCGGCCGTGCCTGGGGCCGTTTCGACGTCAAGATCGAGGGCCGGTCACCGCTGCTCCTCGTCATCGCCTGGCTCATGAACATCCGCTCGCGGCTCACCGGGATTGCAACCGGCGACCAGGCGATATTCGTGCGTCGTGCAGCATTCCAGGCGGCGGGTGGTTTTCCCCCAATCCCGCTGATGGAAGACATCGCGCTCTGCAAGCGCCTCAAGCGCGTGAGCCGGCCGCTGTGCCTGCGCGAACGCGTCACCACCTCCGGCCGGCGCTGGGAAAAGAACGGCGTGTTCAACACGATGGTCCTGATGTGGCGGCTGCGGCTCGCCTATTTCTTCGGTGCCGATCCGAAAAAGCTCGCGCAGCGATATGACTATGAATGAGCCGGTCGCCGTCGCGCTGCTCGCCAAGGCCCCGCTTCCGGGCTTCGCCAAGACTCGCCTCATTCCCGCGCTCGGCGCCGGCGGCGCCGCCTTGTTGCAGGCACGCCTGGTGGAGCGCGCGGTTGCAACCGCATGTGCTGCCGTCATCGGCCCGGTGACCTTGTGGGCGACGCCCGATGAGAGCCACCCGCTGTTTCAAGCGATCGGTGCGCATCTTGGCGTTACGCTCGCGCGCCAGGGCGATGGCGATCTCGGCACGCGGATGCTGGCTGCGGTTGCGGCGGCAAATACGCCGGCGCTGGTGATCGGCACCGACTGCCCGGCACTCACGTCCGACCACCTGCGCGCGGCGGCGGACGTGCTGCGCGGCGGCGGCGATGCGGTGGTCATTCCGACCGAGGACGGCGGCTACGCGCTGATCGGCATGCGCGCGCCCGCGCATGCGCTATTTTCAGACATGCACTGGAGCGCACCAAGCGTGATGGCCGAGACTCGCCGCCGCCTCAGAGCGCTTGGTCTGACATGGCAAGAGCCGGTCACGCTCTGGGACGTGGACCTGCCCGGGGATCTCGAGCGGCTGCGTGCGATCGGTCTACACCACCTGATCCCGTCGCAAAGCCCATGAACATGCGGTGTCCGCGCCGCGCACCAAAACCTTACGCCTTTCCGCATGCGTCGCGGGGTGAACCAGGACTCAATACAGCCGGATCAACGTCAAACCGACGACGATCATCAATGCCGCGGCGACACGGCCCGCGCGCAGCGGCTCCTTGAGAAAGACGATGGCGATCGCCGCACCGAACAGGACGCTGGTTTCCCGTAATGCCGCCACGATAGCGATCGGAGCGACCGTCATCGCCCAAATCGCGATGCCATAAGAGCCGAGCTGCAGCGTGCCGCCGGCAAGACCGAGGCCCCAATGGCGCCCCATCGCGGCGATCACGTCGCGCCCGCGGCGGGCGAGCGCGTAGATCACCATGACCGGACCGATCCCCACGAACAGCGCGACCGAATAAGAATTTGGGCTGCCCGCGTGCCGCGCACCCACGCCATCCACCACCGAATAGGCGCAAATCGTCACCGCGGTGAACAAGGCGAACCCGACCGCCTTTTTGTCGAGCCGCGCGAGATCGCGACCGCCGCGCAGGGACAGCAACATGACCCCGGCCACCAGCAGAAGGATGCCGCTCCAGCCGAGCAGGCCGAGGCGCTCGCCGATGAACGAGGTGGTCGCGATGGCGGTCATCAGCGGCGCTGACCCGCGTGCGATCGGGTAGACCTGTCCCATGTCGCCGGCGCGGTAGCTCTCGATCAGTGCGGCGAAATAGACGAGATGAATGAGCACCGACGCGCCGCACCATGGCCAGGCGGCGGCCGCCGGCAAGCCGACGACCGGCAGGAATACGGCCGAAACAATCGCTGCGCCGATCGAAATCAAGACCGTCGTCGCCAGCGGATCGAGGCCGCGCTTGATGGTCGCGTTCCACCCGGCATGGCAGGCGGCGGCGAACAGCACGGCGGCAAAGACGAATGGGTCCATCGCGAGAATAATTCTAGGCGTGTGCGGGCGCCCGTCCGGCGATCGTTATCCCGCCGGCGATACGGCGCGCGCTCAATCGCGGAACGCCGCCCCCGCCCAGACCTTCGGCGCGGCGCGCTGGTATTGTTTGGGGCGGGCGACCTCGGCGCCGAGGACATGCGCCGCGCGCCAACCCCAATGGGGGTCGTCAAGCATGGCGCGCGCGAGTGCTACCATATCGGCCTTGCCCTCGGCGATGATCGCCTCGGCCTGCTTGGGCGTGGCGATCAGCCCGACCGTGCGCGTGGCGATGCCGGCCTCGCGTTTGACCTTTTCGGCGAATTGAACATTGGTATTGGCGACCAAGGTGGGCCGCGTGTCGGCGCTGATGCCGCCCGAGGAAATGCAGACGAAATCGAGCCCCGCCGCCTTCAACGACTTTGCGAAGCTGGCCGCATCGTCGGCCGTCAATCCGCTCTCGACCCAATCGTTGCCGGTGATGCGCGCGCCCAGCGGCATGCCTCGCGGCATGACCGCGCGCACCGCCCGCGCGATTTCGAGCGGATAGCGCATGCGCGCCGCGAGCGAGCCGCCATAACCGTCGCTGCGCTTGTTGGAGATCGGCGAAAGGAAGCTGTGCAGGAGATAGCCGTGCGCTGCGTGCAGCTCGATGGCGTCGATGCCGGCGCGGATCGCGCGTTTAGCCGCATCAACGAAGCCGTCGCGCACGCGCTCCATGTCCGCCGCCGTCATCTCGCGCGGCACCGGCCAATCGGGGCCGAATGCAATGGCGGACGGAGCGACCGTCTGCCAAGCATCCTCTCCCGGTGCAAGCGGCTGGCCGCCCTCCCATGGCCGGCGCGCGGAGGCCTTGCGCCCGGCATGGGCGAGCTGGATGCCGAGCTTCGCCGTGCCATAGCGGCGGCAATGGGCGATCACGCGCGCAAGCGCCGCTTCGCAATCGTCCGAATAGAGCCCGAGGCAGCCGTGGCTGATGCGGCCGCGCCGCTCGATGCCGGTCGCCTCGACCACAACCAGCGCCGCCCCGGAATTGGCCAGCATGCCGAGGTGGTTGATGTGCCAGTCGGATGCCACGCCGTCGTCGGCGCTGTATTGGCACATGGGCGAGACGACGATGCGGTTCGCGAGTTCGAGATCCGCGAGCTTGATGGGAGAAAACAGGGCGCTGGTCATGTCACACGCATCGATCTGAGGCCAGGATGAAGCGAAGGTGAACCATAGGGAATGGCGCAGCGGGTCGGAAGCGCCCGGGACAACGATTATGACGTCCGGCTTGCGCGCGATGCGAGGCCACGCGAAGGCGGCAATTCAAGCCGCCGTGCGGTGGGCCCTATCGGCGCCCTGAGCTTGCTCGGCCGCCACTTCATCCGCCGGCGGCGGCGCGATCTCGGCCCATCGCTCGCTCAATCGGATGGCCTCGCGCATACGATAAAGGAATTGCCCCTCGCTGTAATAATGCTTCCAGCGCCCGCTGTAATAGAGCTCGAAAAAATGTGCGCACCGACGGTCGGCAAGGGCGCGCCATTTCTGCGCGACCTCGTCGAGTGCATGCCCGGGTAGCCGTGTCGACATAGATGTCGCGACGCTCGTGGCAACGTGTGATCGTGTCGTCAGGAGCACGCATAAACAACGACGGACTGCTCACCGGCATCGGTTGTGCCCGAATGACACACACCGAATCGGTCGACATCATAGTCCTTCTGCGGGGCGCACGCGCGGGAGCCGCGAGACCGCAAGCGAATCCGCTTGCGCGTGGCCAAAGAGGAAGCGAGACGGATCGGCCAAAAAACTGACCCGCCCGGACGGGGAAATCCGGGCGGGTCGCGTTGATCGGCGCAGGGGATCGGGGGGGCGTGAGCGCCGATCGGGGCTGTAATTCCGGCCTTGTCGGCCTGTTCGCCCTATTAGTCTCCGCAAGTCGCCAAAAGGTTCAAGCCGATTTTTGGGGTTCCGGAGGTAATTTTTTGCCCCCGCCGGCCGGCCGTCAATTGCCGTCCGTAAAAGAAAATACCAGCGATTTCAGGCTATTACTCGCTCGCAGCCGGAACAGCTTTGGCCGTGGTCCCGGTCGTTGCGGGCTCGAGCGACAATATTGCCCGATAGGCGTCGACCAAGCCGGCCCCGAACTGGGGGTCGACGCCCTTGGGCCCGAGGTCGCGCGCGGTCGCGGTCAGCGCCTTGCGTACCCCGTCGTAGCCGAGGTCGGGCTTGCGCTCGAGCAGCAGCGCCGCGATCCCGCTCACCTCGGCGGCCGCAAAGGACGTGCCCGTCGTCCCGCCTCGGGCGCTGGCAGAAGCAGGTCGACGCCAGGAGCAGCGACGGCAATGTGCTTTCCACGGCTGGCGCCCGGGAACAGGCCGTCGTCGGCATTGGTCGCGGTGACTGCGATGACGTCGAAATAGGCCGCGGGATAGAGCGGGCCAGATTTCGCACCGGCATTGCCGGCGGCTGCGATCAGAATGAGGCCCTGCTTGCGCGCTTGCGCCATTCGTTGCTCGATCGACGGATCGCGCGGCCCGGTGAAGCTCATGTTGATGATGCGTGCGCCGCGCGCGAGAGCCCAATCGATGCTCTGGTTGATGCTGTAGGTGGTGGCCTCGGGAGTCCTCTCCTTGGCGCTGAATGCCCGAGCCGCGAGAATACGAGCCTCGGGTGCGGCTCCCATCAGCCGCGCATGGGCGACGATGGCGCCTGCGACCGCGGTGCCGTGCGCATGCGGCTTCTCGTCGGAGTCGAGCGCGTCGAAACTATCCACGACCATGCCCGCGAGCTCGGGATGAGCGAGGTCGACGCCGGAGTCGATCACCGCGATCAGCACCTTGTCGCCCTTTGCAAGCTCGTGCGCCTCCCGCAGGCGCAGCTTGGCCGGCGCATATTGCCCAGGGTCGCCTTGGCCGAGGAGCGCGGCGGCCGGCGGCTCGCCCTCGGGCGCCAGCTGCTGTTGGAGCTGGTAGATGTAATTTGGCTGCGCGGCCAAAACGATGCGTTCGGCCTCCAGGGAGTGGATGACCGCCGGCACGGAGCGCCGGTCGGGAATCCTCCAGCGGGACATGGTGACGTCGTTGGAGGTGAAGGATGCGACGCGGTTGAGGCGCAGCCGCCGACCGAGCGCGTCGATGGTCTCGTTGGGCACGCTTGACGCGAACTGGGTCAGAACTTCATCCGGCCGATAGCGCCGTTCATTCGCGGGCGGCACGCCGCCGCGCGTGCGCGCGACGATGCGCGTGCTGCCCGCAGGTCCGCCGCCACCGCTTGGATTGACGGCGCCCAGCACCGGCGTGACGGCGGTAACGGTGGTCGGAACGCGGACAATGATCGGGCCCTTGGGAAAGCGCGGCTTATGCGGGCGGTCGTTGCCGCTATGGCCGCCTGAATGGCGGCCGCCGCTGGCGCTATTGTTGCCGCCCGTGCCGGGCTTGCCGCCGGAATTGCCGGGCATACGGGTGATACCCGTGAGGGTGCCGCTGCTGATCTTGGCGGCGAATCCGCCCGCCGAGTTGCCGGCAAAACCGCCCGACGCGCCCATGCGTTGCGCGGCATCTGCAACGCTGCCAAGCGCGAAAACCGCGACGATCGCGGTCAGCGCCAGCGGCAGGCGCGATTTGCTCCGTTTGGTCGATCGCTTGGTGGCGGAGTTGGTGCTGTTCGAGCGCATGGCTTGGCTTCCCTCAACTGAAGCTGCCCGCGCGGTTCCTCCACCCTGAGGCGGCCATTTCGAGCGGCCGCATTGCGCCCTGTCACCCGCTTGGCCTTACTCCCTCGCGGCGATGAAGCCGACGACCTTCGATTCTGCTTGCATTTGCTGAACGATCTTGCCGACCTCGTCCTTCGGCAGTTTGGTTTCGGAGAGACGGATGCGGTAGAGCTGGCCGCCCATATT
>JBKOXY010000408.1:0-7472 GCA_046725125.1 Pseudomonadota bacterium
ATCGGGCTGTTCGGTCCCCGCAGCAGCACGCGATGGCCGGGTACGATGCCGAGCGCGCGCGTGAGCACGTTGGCGATGCGGTTCACCCGCTCGGCCAGTTGCGCGTAGGTCAAGGTTTCCGTCGGCGAGATCAGGCACGGCCGGTCGCCGCGCCCCGCCCCGAGCCAGCGGTCGAGCAGTTCGACCACGCAATTCATCCGCTCGGGATATTTCAACTCCGGCAGCTCGAACAGGAAATCCGGCCATTGCGCGCGCGGGGGCAGGTTGTCGCGCGCAAAGGTGTCGAGATGCGCCGACACGGTCATGGCTGTCGCTCCTCGCCAAAATCCATCATACGCAACGCTCCCCGCACGTCCTCCCAATCTCGCGTCACTCCGCCGCGAGCGCCGATTTGCCCGCTCGGTTCTTCAACAGCTCGCGGGCGATCACGACCTTCTGCACCTCGCTCGCCCCTTCGTAGATGCGCAGCGCGCGGATCTCGCGGTAAAGCTCTTCGACCTTGACGCCCTTGGTGACGCCAAGAGCGCCGTGGACCTGCACGGCGCGATCGATCACGCGCTGCGCCGCCTCGGTCGCGAACATTTTCGCCATCGCCGCCTCGCGGGTGACGCGCGCGGCGCCTTGGTCCTTGGTCCAGGCGGCGCGGTAGACGAGCAGCGCCGATGCGTCGACCTCGCTCGCGCTCTCCGCGATGGCGCCCTGCGTGAGCTGCAGCTCGGCGAGCGGCGCGCCGAACAGCTTGCGGCTGGCCGCCCGCTCCACGGTTTCATGCAACGCGCGGCGGGCGAAGCCGAGCGCGGCGGCGCCCACGGTCGAGCGGAAGACATCGAGCGTCGCCATCGCGACCTTGAAGCCGTCGCCCGCCTCCCCCAGGCGGTTGGCCAGCGGCACGCGCACGCCCTCGAACCGCAGCGTTGCGAGCGGGTGCGGCGCGATGACCTCGATGCGCTCGGTCACGCTCAGTCCGGGCGTCTTGGCATCGACCACGAACGCCGAGAGTCCCCTGGCGCCGGGCCCTTCGCCGCTGCGCGCGAAGACGACGTAATGATCGGCGATGCCGCCGTTCGAGATCCAGGTCTTGGTGCCGTCGATGCGCAGGTGCGACGGCCCATCGGGCTTGGCGGTCGCCGCCAGCGCCGCAACATCGGAGCCTGCTTGCGGCTCCGACAGCGCGAAGGCCGCGATGGCGCGGCCGTCGCGCACCGGCGGCAGATAACGCGCCTTGAGCGCCGCCGAGCCGAACAACGAAATCGAGGCGGTACCCAAGCCCTGCATAGCGAAGGCGAAGTCCGAAAGCCCATCGCGGAACGCCAAAATGTCGCGGGCAAGACAGAGGGTGCGCACGTCGAGGGCGCGATTGAGGCCGCCATGCTCGGCCGCGACCACCGCCTTGAGGAAGCCTCCCTCGCCGAGCGCCTTCACCCGCGCGCGGCAGGCGGCGTCGAGGTCGTCATGCGGCAGTGCGGCAAGCGTGGCATCGGCCCAGCGCGCGAGCGCTCGGGCGAAGCGGCGATGGCCATCGTCGAAAAACGGCCAGCTCAGCGTTTCCTCAAGGTCCATCTCAGTTGCCCTCGAATACCGGCTTCTGCTTGGCGGCGAAGGCGCGGAACGCGCGCGCAAAATCCTCTGTCTCCATGCACAGCGCCTGGGCGATCGCCTCGGCTTCGATGGCGCTCTCCACCGACATCGCCCATTCCATGTCGAGCATGCGCTTGGTCATGGCATTGGCGAAAGTAGGCCCGGCGGCGAGCTCGGCGGCCAGCTGCTGCGCCTGCGCCAACACGGTGTCGGGCGTGGCAAGCCGGTTGAAGAAGCCCCAGCGTTCCGCCTCCTCGCCGCCGAGCACACGGCCGGTATAGAGCAGTTCGGCTGCGCGGCCCGCGCCGATGAGCCGCGGCAGGATCGCGCACGCCCCCATGTCGCAGCCGGCCAGGCCCACGTGGTTGAAGAGAAACGCCACTTTGGCGCCCGGCGTTCCCAGCCGCATATCGCAGGCCATGGCCAAAATCGCGCCGGCGCCGGCGCACACGCCATCGACGGCGGCGATGATCGGCTGCGGACAAACGCGCATCGCCTTGACCACCTCGCCGGTCATGCGGGTGAAATCGAGGAGCTGCGCCGCCTCCATCTCGATGAGCGGCTTGATGATCTCGAACACGTCGCCGCCGGAGCAGAAATTGCCGCCGGCGCCGGTGATGACGAACGCCTTGACGGCTTTCTCCTTGGCTGCCGCGCGAAAGAGATCGGCGATCTCGGCGTAGCTGTCGAAGGTGAGCGGGTTTTTCTTGTCCGGGCGGTCGAGGGTGATGGTGGCGACCTTGTCGGCGACCGCAAGGCGAACGTGGCGCGCCTTGTAGTCCGCAAGCGGCAAGGCGACGGGGTTGGCTGCGCTCATTGCGGCGCTCCGTTGCCAATAGCCTTGCGCGCCGACGCCTTGGTCTTCGCCAGCAGCCGCATCAGGGTCTCGATGTCGTCAGCGGAAAGGTCGGCGAGCATTTCTGCGATCCAATCGCCGTTCGCGCGCGCCATGGCGCGAAAGAAGCGGCGTCCCTCGACGGTCAGACTCACGAGCTGCGCACGCCGATCCTTGGGCGAGGGCCGGCGGCTGACCAGCCCCTGCTCGAGCAGCCGGTCGACCAGGCCGGTGACGTTGCCGTTGGAGACCATCATGCGCTGCGACAGCTCGCCCAGCGTCATCGCCTTCGGCGCGCGGTAAAGCTGCGCCATCAGGTCGAACCGCGGCAGCGTGACGTCGAAGCTGTCACGCAGCCGCCGGCGGACCTCGCTCTCGATCACCTCCTTGCAGGTAAACAGCCGCAGCCACAGCCGCAGCTCGTCCTTGTGATCGTGCGGCCGCTCCGCGACCTTGGTCTCCGCGTCGAGTGGCATGGTGCGCTGTTGCATCACATCTCCCCGCCTGCGATCGCGAGCGTCGTGCCGGTGACCGCCGCGGCCTCCGGCGAGCAAAGGTACACCACGGCGGCGGCGACTTCCTCCGGCCGGATCAGGCGGCCGATCGGGGCGTCTTTTTGGTATTCGGCGAGCACGTCGGCTTGCGGGCGGCCGGTCTTGGCGGCGACGCTCTTGATGCTGTCGCGCACGAGATCGGTGTCGGTATAGCCGGGACAAACCGCGTTGACGGTGACACCGCGCGCTGCGGTTTCGGCGGCGAGCGCGCGCGTCAAGCCGACGAGCGCGTGTTTGGCCGCGCAATAGGCGCTGACATAGGCATAGCCTTTGAGACCGGCGGTCGACGCGACGTTGACGATGCGGCCGAAACCGCGCTCGATCATGCCCGGCAACACCGCCTGGGTCGCATAGACCGCGCCCATCAGGTGCACGTTCCACATGGCGCGAAAGACCGACGGATCGGCCTTGATAAAGGGGCCGGATTCGACCGAGCCGGCATTGTTGATGAGGATGGCGATCGGGCCGCGCGCGGCCTCGGCCGCCGTTATCTGCCGCTGGACCTCGACCACGTCGGTGACGTCGGCGACGCCGCATCCCGCGGCTTCCCCGGCGGCGACCGCCTCGCGCAGGGGCGCTTCGGTGCGTCCGATCACGGTCACCGCGGCGCCGGCGCGGGCGAGCGCGGCGGCGACCGCGCGGCCGATGCCGCGGCCGCCGCCGGTCACGAAAGCATGCTTGCCCGCAAGCGCCATGGCCTCGTCTCGAGGGCGGCCGGGGTATCGCCGCCGGACGACATATTTTAGGCTTAAAATTTTGAAGCTTCAAGCTTGCCGGCGGGATATTTTAAGCCTAAAATAAATTCTGCCGCTGGCCGTGCATCGATTCGCGGCGGGGTTCGGCGGAGGCATGGATGAAGGTTCACGTCATCGGCGGCGGCCCGGCCGGCCTCTACTTCGCGATCCTCGCGAAGAAAGCCTGGCCGCAGACGCGCATCACCGTGTTCGAGCGCAACCGGCCCGACGACACCTTCGGCTTCGGCGTCGTGTTCTCGGACGAGACGCTCGACACCTTCGAGGTGTACGACCGCGAGAGCTATCGCGCCATCGTCGGCCACTTCGCCTATTGGGACGACATCGAAATCCATTTCCGCGGGACGACGCACCGCATCGGCGGCAACGGGTTCTGCGGATGCTCGCGCGGCACGCTGTTGAAGATTTTGGGCCGGCGCGCGCGCTCGCTCGGCGTCGAGATCAGATATCAGTCGGAAATCTCGCCGCTCGAGCCCATCACCCGCGACGCCGATCTCGTGGTGGTCGCCGACGGAATCAATTCGCGCATGCGCGAGACCTTCGCCGACAAATTCAAGCCGAGCGTGGATCTGCGGCCCAATTTCTTCTCCTGGATGGGTTCGACGCGGCCGTTCGACGCCTTCACCTTCTTCTTCCGCGAGACCGAGCACGGCATCTTCATCGGCCATTGCTACCAGTACGAGCCGCAGCGTTCGACCTGGATCACCGAGACCGATCCGCACACCTTCGCGCGCGCCGGCCTCGACAAGCTCGACGAGGCGGCGTCGGCGCGATTCGTCGAAGGCTTGTTCGCAAAAGAGCTGCAAGGTCATCGGCTGATCACCAACCGCTCGATCTGGCGCAATTTCCCGACCATCCGCTGCGAGCGCTGGGTCGCCGACAACATGGTGCTGATCGGCGATGCCAAGGCGACCGCGCATTTCTCCATCGGCTCCGGCACCAAGCTCGCGATGGAGGACGGGATTGCGCTTTACGAGGCGTTTCGATCGACGGGCGGGCGCGACGTCGCGGCCGCGCTCGCGCAGTTCGAGAGCCAGCGGCGCGAGGAGGTGGAGAAGACCCAGCACTCGGCCGACGTCTCACTCGTTTGGTTCGAGCACGTCGATCGCTTTTGGACCATGGACCCGACCCGCTTTGCCTTCGGCCTGATGACGCGCTCCAAGGCCATTACCTACGACAACCTGGCGCTGCGCGCGCCTGAATTCGTCAAACAGGCGGACCGGGTGGTCGCCCGCGACGTACGCGCGCTCGGTTTTAACGCCGACGCCTCGCAGCCGCTGGCACCGATGTTCCAGCCGTTCCGTCTGCGCGGGCTCGCGCTCGAGAACCGCGTCGTGGTGTCGCCGATGTGCCAATACTCGTCGCAAGACGGCATGCCGAACGATTGGCACCTCGTCCACTATGGCTCGCGCGCGATCGGCGGCGCCGGCTTGATGTTCACCGAGATGACCGACGTGTCGCAGGAGGCGCGCATCTCGCCTGGTTGCGCCGGCATGTACAGCGACACGCACGAGGCCGCGTGGAAGCGCATCGTCGATTTCGTGCACGCGCAGTCGCACACCAAGTTCTGCCTGCAGCTCGGCCATGCCGGCCGCAAGGGCGCGACCAAGCTGATGTGGGAGGGCATCGACGAGCCGCTCCCCGAGGGCGCATGGCCGATCATCTCGGCGTCGCCCTTGCCCTATTTCCCGTATAGCGCGGTTCCGCGCGAGATGACGCGCGCCGACATGGACCAAGTGATCGCCGATTATGTCGCGGCGACCGAGCGCGGCCGTCGCGCCGGCTTCGACATGGTGGAGATGCACGCGGCCCACGGTTATCTGCTCGCGAGCTTCATCTCGCCGCTCACCAACGTGCGCAGCGACGAATATGGCGGCAGCCTCGAAAACCGCATGCGCTTCCCGCTCGAGGTCTTTCGCGCCATGCGCGCCGCCTGGCCCGACGAGAAGCCGATGTCGGTTCGCATTTCAGCGACGGACTGGGTGGATGGCGGGCTCACCGGCGACGATGCGGTCGAGGTCGCACGCGCGTTCGCGCAGGCCGGTTGCGATCTCATCGACGTGTCGACCGGACAAACCGTCGCCGACGCGCAGCCCGCCTTCGGCCGCATGTTCCAGACGCCGTTTTCCGATCAGATTCGCAACGAGGCCTCGCTCGCGACCATGTGCGTCGGCGCGATCACCACCGCCGACCAGGTCAACACCATCATCGCCGCCGGCCGCGCTGATCTCGTCGCGCTGGCGCGCCCGCACCTCGTCGACCCGTATTTCAGCATGAAGGCGGCGGCCTGGTACGGCGCCCCGAGCATCCATTGTCCGCCGCAATATCTCGCCGGCAAGGAGCAGATTTTCCGCAACAGCGCCCGCGACCGCGAGGAGCTTCAGCACTTGCGGGTCAAGGCCAAGCCCAAGGGGCACCGCGACACCTGGAAGGAGGCGGCGGAGTAACGGCTATTGTGAAAGCGCCCATTCGGCCTCATGCTGTTTGACAGGCCTCATGCTGAGGAGGCCGCCGAAGGCGGCCGTCTCGAAGCATGAGGCCGCCCTCATCCTTCGAGACGCTCGCTGCGCTCGCTCCTCAAGATGAGGGCGCAGCGACAGGAGACGTCCCATGCACGAAGCGTTGAACCACGCCAAACTCGCGATGCTCTTCCGCAAGGAATTCGAGCTTTGCAACGTGCGCAAGGGCGAGACCGTCGTGCTGCTGAGCGATCTCGGGGCACGGCGCGATTACGTCGCCGCCGCGTTCGCTGCGGCCGAGGAGTTCGGGGCCGACGCCTACGAGATGTGCGTCAACGCCACGCCGTCGTGGACCAAGGTCGGGGTCGAGACCGTCGGCCGCTGCAAGGGCACGCTCGAGGCGATCAAGTCGGCCGACATGCTGGTGTGTCTGCACATCCCCTTGTTCACACGCTGGCTCAAGGAGGCGCGCGAGGCCGGCACGCGGGTGCTCATGGTCATCGACGGTCCCGACGAGCTCGAGACGCTGATGGCGCCGCCCGGCCTCAAGGAAGCGGTGGGATACGCGGGCGAGCGGCTGCAACGGGCCAAGACCATGCGCATCACGCGCGACGGCGGCACCGACCTCACGGTCAAGCTCGGCGAATATCCGACCATGATTCAGTACGGATACGCGGAGACGCCGGGCCGCTTCGACCACTGGGGCGCCGGCCACGTGCACACCTTTCCGAACGAGGGCTCGGCCAACGGCACGGTGGTGTTCGCCCCCGGCGACATCATCGTGCTGCCCTATTGCCGTTACGTGCAAGACGAGGTGCGGCTCGACATCCGCGACGGCTTCATCCGCAAGATCGAGGGCGGCCTCGATGCCAAGCTCATGAGCGACTGGCTCGAGGGCAACAAGGCGCACGCCGACGACCTTGACGGTCATGCCATCTCCCATCTCGGCTGGGGGCTCAACCCACAGGGACGCTGGGACGCGATCGCGCTTCATGGCGCAGACCCGAAGCGCCACCACGCCGGCGCGCGCTGCTTTGCCGGAAATTTTCTGTTCTCGACCGGTCCCAACTCCCAGGGCGGCGGCAAGCGCACGACCAAGGGGCATTACGACGTGCCCATGCGCGACTGCACGGTCGCGCTCGACAACGACGTCATCATCGAGCGCGGCAAGCTCACCGACGCGAAGATGCAGGTGGCATTCGTTCCGCGTTGATGCGATGACCCGTCCGGCCGTCAGCGCTGAGGGCGTCAGCAAACGGTTCGGCGCGACGGTCGCGCTCGACGGCGTCGACTT
>JBKOXY010000299.1:0-2655 GCA_046725125.1 Pseudomonadota bacterium
TTGGGTGCCGCATTTCAACGGCTACGCGATCTCCGACACCTCATTGCCGCCGCCTGGCACCATTTTGTCCGCGAAAATGATGCTGCCGGTCTGGTCGGAACCGCAGGCTGGAACGAACGATCCGACCAAGCTGCAGAGCAGGCTGCCTACGGGTGCCTGCGTGCGCGTGCTCGCAACTCGCGGCGGGAGCGGGCGGTTGTGGGCCGAGGTCGCCCCGGCATCATGCTCGTGAGCTAAAGGCTCGACCGGGCGTACCCGGCGCAAGGGTAGCGAGGGCGGCGAAGCCCCGTCGGTCAAAGCAGCTTGAGCTGCCGGTCCTGCGGCTTGCTGCGCGCGCCCTGCGTGGGCTGGTGCCGCACCAACTCATTCTCGATGTCGCGTAGAAACGGCGAGGGCTCGAACATGCGCAGGCGGCCGCGCCAATGGCGCTGACGGGCGTGGCTGAGGATCAGCCGATCCTTGGCCCGCGTCATGCCGACGTAGAACAGGCGGCGCTCTTCCGCCATCGCGGCTTCGTCGGCCTCGTCCCAATGGAGCGGCAGCAGGCCGTCCTCGAGCCCGACGATGAACACGACCGGAAACTCGAGCCCCTTGGCGGCATGCAGAGTCAGGAGTGATACGCGGTCGGCGCGCGCATCACGGAACTCCGCGTCCGTCGTGAGCGCTGCCGTGTCGTGCAGGCGCACGCGATCATTGCCGCACGACTGCGCGAGCGCGCTCAAGCGCTGGAGCGCGATCGTCGCGCCGTCGAGGGCATCGCCACGCTCGGCCAGCCGTTCGGCGGCGGCGCGCAGTTCATCGAGGAGCGTCGTCGCCGCGCCGCCATCGCCGTCGCCGAGTTCCTGCAACAGCGCCCGGATCGCCGGCTCGTCCGTGAGCGGCCGATGGGAATTCTTCTTGTAAGGAATGCCGGAACGGTCGAGAGCCTCGCACAGCGGCGCCGACTGGGCGTCGGTGCGATACAGCACGGCGAAATCGGCGAACGAGTGGTGAGTCCGTGGGGCGCCCATGGCTCGGCCGCTGTCGATCGAGAAGAAGCTGTGGCCCCCGATCATTTGTTCGATCGCCTTCACGATGGATTCGGCTTCCGCGCGTTCCGTCGGCGCCGTGTTGATGGCGATGCGCTCGTGCATGTCACGCACCATCTCGGCGATCGGCTCGCTCGGTCGAGACGCAATGACCTGCGCGGAGGCGGTGACGATCGTGCCGGTCGAACGATAATTGCGTGCAAGCCGCACGATCTTGGCGGCAGGATAATCCTGGCGGAAGCGCTCGAAACACGACGCGTCGGCGCCGCGAAAGCCGTAAATCGCCTGGTTGGGATCGCCGATGGCGCAAAGGTTGCTCGCGGGCGGCGCGAGCAATGTCAGCAGGCGATATTGATGCTCGTCGACGTCCTGGAATTCGTCGACCGAAATCCATCGCCAGCGGCTGCGATAGCGCGCGGCGAGACCGGGGTCCGCCGTCAAGGCGCGCACCGAAAGCGCGACGAGATCGTCGAAGTCGATCCAATTGCGCGTCGCGAGCGCGCGGCCGTAGGCCGCCGTCGCCTCTCCCACGCCGGCACCCGCCCAGCTCTGGGTGCGCTTCTCCTTGGAGATAGCGCGCAAAAGCCGCTCGGCCTTGTGCGCGCCGAGATCGAGCGTCGCGGCGAGCAGTGCGGCGCGCTCCGCTTCGCCCGCGACTCGAAAGCCGCGGTGCAGGCCAGCCGCGCTCGCGTGCTCGCGCAGGATGGCAAGGCCAAGCGAATGGAAGGTGTGAAGCGCAAGCTCGTCGGCGCGGTCCGCAAGCAACGCCGAGAGGCGCTCGCGCATTTCGGCAGCGGCGCGGCGGGTAAAAGTGATGGCGAGGCAGGTCTCGGCGGCGACGTCGCGCTCCGCGATCAGATGGGCGATACGATACGTCAGCGTGCGGGTCTTGCCCGAGCCCGGACCGGCGACGATCAAGAGCGGCCCCTCGACGGTCTGCGCCGCCGCGCGCTGATCGTCGTCGAGCCGCGCAAGGATGCCGGAGGGAAGGCTGCTTGGGGCTTCGTGGACCAGTCGCAGCCGCGGCCGCATCGGCTCGGTCTTGCCGTCATCCGCTGGCGGATCGGGCGTCACGGCCGGCTTCGACGGTTCGGCAGGTGTTCGTTTCGAGATCGGCGCGTCGAACAGCAGTCCGCCGGTGGTGAGCCGCTTGAGCTCGCTGTCCTCGAACAGGCGGATGACGCCGTATTCGCCGTCATAGCCCGCCTCGCGGATCACCCGTCCGGCGCGCAGACGCGTGATCGCCTCGGCGAGCAGCGCAGACCCCGCGTGCGCGATGTCCTCGACCGGCACCGACTGCAGGATGGAAAGCTCGGAGCCCAGCTTGGCGATCGCCTGATCGTAACCGCGCACCACCGCGCGCGACGCCGCTCCGCTGGCGGTCAGCTCGGAGAGGATTTCCGGCAGCGGCACCAGGTTCGACACCGTGCCGGCGGTCGGTGGCGGCAGCGCTTGCGCCTCGCTGCGGTCGGCGAGCACCTCGACTCGGTGCTCGACGCCGATCGTCAGCGGCTCCCCGCAGACCGGGCAACGTCCCCCATGCGCCAGCGTTTCCTTCGGGGTGAGCCGCACCTCGCATTTGCGATGGCCGTCGAGATGATATTTCCCTTCGTCGGGAAAGAACTCG
>JBKOXY010000317.1:0-6072 GCA_046725125.1 Pseudomonadota bacterium
GGTTGCCGAGCGCATCAGCGACTCCATCGCCGCGCTCTTTTGATGCACGGACAAGGCCGGAAAGGCGCGCGGGTCGGCATTCGGGGCGGTCGCAACGCTGACGACGAGCGCTGCCGCGGCAAGCGGTGCGAGAAACATCGACTCTTCCTCTCCGGCGCTCGAATCTTAACCCGAGTTGGAGAAAAACAGCACAGCCAAAATGCATCTTGCGAGCAGCGGTGTCGCGAATCTCCGCCGGCTGTGGTGTCCGGGTAACATTCGTCACGGGCTTTGGCGGTCCGCAATTAACCTTCGGCCTTGGCCGCTCGATTGTGCCCGGGAGGAACGTTGCTGCCGCGCGCGGCGTTAACCAGCGTTTCGCCCAATCGGCAGAGGAGGTCGCCATGACGTCGCATGTCCGCCCCGCATGCTTGGCCCTTGCGTTCGTTGCCACGGCGGTGCCGGCGAGCGCGCAGACCTGGTTCTATGAGCCGGATGTCCCCCGGGCCCGGGTCTATGAACCGCGTTACGAGCCGCGCTACTACGAGCCGAGGGCCTACGAGCCGCCGACCTACGAATCGCGCGCCTATGAGCCGGCGGTGACCGCGCCGCCGCTTGCGCTCACGCCCGCCCAGCGCACCACCATCTATCGCACGATCATACCGCAAGGACGCGGACGCGGACCGATCGTGAGGGAGCGGATCGTGACCGAGTCGGTTGCGCCGGCGCCGGTGGTGCGCGAGCGCACCGTGAATCCGCCTGCCGGGTCCGCTTATGCCTATGCCGTCGGCTCCCGGGTCACGGATGCCTCCGCGTTGGCGCCGATGCCGCAGTCGGTCGCGGCCACGGTGCCGGCCGTACGGTCATACCGATACTTGGTCATCAACCACCGCCTGCTGCTCGTCGATCCCGCGACCGGCATTGTGGTCGCCGAGGTCGCGGATTAGCGCGGCGCACAACATCCGCTCGTCCCCGCGCGGGGACGGGCGCTAAACTAAGCCACGTGTCCCGGATGCGGTGCAGCGCGAAACGAAGTGGAGCGGTGCGCCGCTGATCCGGGACCGCTACGGACCGCGACGGTCCCGGGTCTGCAGCGCATCACTTCGTGCTGCGCTGCGCCCGGGACACGTACCTTAACTTACCACCACGCTCGAAAGCGGCGCGGGAATGAGCGGTAGAGATGCGTCGATTCTTAGCCCGGCGCCCTATGCGCGGGCCATGAAACCAAACACCGGCTCCGGCGGTTAGGTCTGTGGACCGACCGCCGGAAAAGTTTGCGCGCGCGACCCGGCGCGCGCAAAGGCGGGGTTGGCCGCGGCCCCACTCAGGGCGGACGAAAAGGAGACCGCCATGCGATATGATCTCTTGCGCACCAGCGCGCTTG
Organism: Pseudomonadota bacterium; assembly: GCA_046725125.1. GTDB lineage: Bacteria > Pseudomonadota > Alphaproteobacteria > Rhizobiales > Xanthobacteraceae > VAZQ01. Next base: position 1,364 of record JBKOXY010000317.1, read on the forward strand.
CGCTGGCGTTTGTCACCAGCGTCGGCCTTGCCGCCGCCCAGCAGCAGCCTCCAGCGGCCGACCCGCAGCAGCAGTCGCAGCAGGAGAAGGCGCAGCAGACGCCGTCCGGCCAGATGGGCAAGGAGGAGCCGAGCTCGCATGCGCCGAGCGCCGCCCCGCCGGCGAACGCGGCGTTCGTCAACGGCGCCCTGGCGGTTCCGGGCGCGCCGGCGAATACCGATACGGTGCCGGCGAAGTTCTCCGCGAAGAACGCGGCCGATGACGCGCTCATCACCATTGCCTACACGTTCAAGACGCTCACCGACGATGAGCGCCGCGCGATCTACCAGGCGCTGAAGGGTCAGCCAGCCGCTGCCTTCGACGCCGATGTCGGGACCGAGCTGGCGCCGGCGATCGAGCTGCGCCCGGTGCCCAACGAGGTCGCCGCCCGCGTGCCGCAAACCAAGGGTTATCGCTACGCCGTGACGAACGATCGCGTGCTGCTGGTGGGCACGAGCCGGATCGTGGTCGGCGTGTTCGGGGATGCCAGCGCATCGGTGGGCGAAGGCCGCTGAGGGCCTTAGGGCGAATCCCGTTCGAGTCGCGGCACCTCTTTCCACTTTCCACGCAAGCGGGACTCGGGTAGCGCGTTAACGCGTGTCTTCGACGCGCTATGGCGACATGCGGGCGGCCTGGATTTCGCTGACGCTCATCCAGACCACGACTCTGTCTGGGTCCCCGCTTTCGCGGGGACGAGCGGATGTTGCAGGACCCCGCGCAATCGCGATGCGCTCTAGCCGAACCTCACCAGCTCTGCTTGAAGCCGGCCTTGAGGCTCTTCGAAATCTCGCCCGCTGGCGTCTCGCTCACCGAGCCGGTGACGCTGAACGGTCCGCCGAACAGCTTTTGCTCGGCGCTCAGGGTGCGCAGCCACTTGTCATCGATGCTCGAAATGTCGGCGCCGAGCGACACGCTCGTGTCGGTCGGCAGGATGTTGAAGTGCAGCGCCTGGCTGCTGGCCCAGCTGTGGGCCTGCCCCGCCGCGTTCGGGAGCGCCCGCGTCATTGAAACGCCGTTCTGCAGCGTCAGCGAGACATCGTCGCCCAGCGGCACGGAGCGGCTCAACGTGGTGCCAAGCTTGCCCTGCTCCTGCGACGGATCGACTCGCGTCTCGATCGAGGTCTTGTCCCAGCCGAGCGGCGCCTCGAACCCGGGCGCAGTGATGGTGGCCCAGGCGACGCCGGTCGATTGATCGGGGACGGCGCCGGCGAGCAACTGGTCGGGCTGGAACGTCATGGCCGGAATGGAGGGCTTGCTGTAATCGATCCCGGCCTTGCCGTTCCAATCGGGTGCGGACGGCTTGCCCGCTAACGGAGTCGGGGTCTTGAGCGTGCCGGCGTCGGGCTCGGGCGTCGAAAGGTCGAGCGGCTCGTCGGCCGGCAGTTCGAGCGGCGCCTCATCCTTGGATTGTTCCGGCGCCTGCGCGCGCGCCGGGCCTAGAAGCAAGGTCAGCGCCATGGGCAGCGCGCATAGCTGCAATACTCGGGTCGGATGCATCGTCCAGGTCCGCAAGGTTCGATTCCTTTGTTCCATCGAACACGATCGCCTTGGCATTTTGTGGGCCGAAACGTCGCGTCGCGGCCGCGCGCACCCGGCAGCCATGCGCGATTGCCGCGATGGTTAATCGCGAGGCTGACGCTAATCCATTGAAAACGCGGGGATCATGCAAAAGTCTCCGTTCGCGCTCTGAGGCTTTCGCGCAACAGTCCGCGATGAAACGGAGCGAGCCGGTCGCGCGTTAAGACGGTTGGGAGGGAGCCAACCCTAGTGTGGCGGTTCAGAAGTCCGCATCAATTTTTCAGCGAGTCCGAAATGCGGACTTCTGAACCAAAGCCACACTAGATCAATAAGTGGCTAGTGTCCTTCGATTCCGAAGTTCGCAAATGAGGCTGCGGCACAATGATGCGAACTTCGGAATCGGGACACTAGCCTTTGAAGCCTAAGCTTCAGGGGAGCGTCGAATGTGGGGTGTGCAGCCGGCATTGCGCCGCGGCGTGATTGTGGCCACGCTCGTTGCTTGCGTCGGCATCGCGGCGGCCCAGAAGGGCCATCGCGGTGTCGGCGACACGGATGCTTCGGCCATGGATGAGACCACCGGCAGCGTCAGTTCCCCCAAGCGCGCGGGAGCGGAGCTCGCGCTGAGTGACGAGCAACGCGGCCGCATCTACGAGGGTGTGATGCGCATCCCGGATGCGCCGGTCGCCCAGGCGCCGGCGCCCGCGCTCGCCGATGCGCTGCCGAGCGAAGTGCCGATGCAGGATTTGCCGACGAGCGTGACCCGGGAGATTCCGCTCGTGCAGGGCCACAAGTTCGTGAAGTTCGACGACCGCATCGTGGTGGTCAATCCGGCGAGCCGCCTGGTCGTGGCGATGATCCCGCGCTACAAGCTGCTGCCCTAGACTCCTCTTAAACGCGTTACCGTCCGCCGCGTAGCCGCGCGCCGCAAGAGATTGCGTGCGCGGCGAGCGTGTCGGCGTCCGTGCTCGCGCTGGCATCGGGCAGGACGGCAGCCTATCATCGCCGGCGAGCTTTCTTTAACGACACGATACCTGCACCCACAAGGAGGTTTGCGATGATGACGTTGTATTACGCCCCGGGGGCGTGCTCGATGGCTGCGCACATCGTGCTGGAAGAGAGCGGCGAGAAATATCAGCCGCAGCAGGTCGACTTGGCCGGGGGCGAGCAGCGCTCGGAGGCCTATCTCAAGATCAACCCGCTGGGGCGCGTGCCCGCGCTGCGTCTCGACAACGGCGAGCCGCTGGCCGAGAACACCGCCATTCTGCCCTATCTCGGCAAGCGGTTCGGACTGTGGCCGACCGAAGCGGTGGCCGATGCCAAGGCGCTGTCGCTGATCGGCTTCTTTGCGGCGAGCGTGCATCCCGCGCACGCCCATGTCGGCCGGCCCGAGCGCTACGCGGCCGATCCGTCCGCCTTTCCCACGCTCAAGGAAACGGGCCTCAAGACCTTCCACGGCTACTTGAAGCAGATCGACGGCAAGCTGGCGGGACGGGAATGGTTCGGCGACCAATACTCCGTGCTCGATCCCTATGGCTTCGTCTTCTACACCTGGGGAATCCGCCGCGAGCTGCCGATGGCCGAGCTCAAGCACTACACCGCGTTCAAGGACCGGATGCTCAAACGTCCCGCCGTCAAGCGCGTGGTGGAGGACGAGAAGATCAAGGTCTGATCGCGCGCCCGTCCGCTAAGCCGCATTCGTGTGAAATGGAATCAGCACGAGCGCCGAACTCAGTCTGCTCCCTCCCCCCAACCAAACCCCGGCCTGCCGGGGTTTGGTCACTTTTGAGATTGCCGGAAGCGGGCAAGCCCGCAGCCGGCTGGGGGAGGGTTGGGGAGGGGTGAGCTTGCGCACACGAATGTGTTGCATGCCCCCTCCCTGTCCCTCCCCCGCAAGCGGGGGAGGGGAGCGCAGCGAGTGCGCGGCCTCATTATCCTTCAAGCACAGACGAACATGCGCTGCTCCGCTGTGTGAGCTGCTTCACACTGGGCCCGGCAGACGCCCTCTATGGTTGGCGACGTCACCGAGCGATCGGTGATGGTGGTAGGTCTCCTACCGCCGCCCCTCTTGGGCGTTTCCTCCCTCGACTGGGCCCCGTTGGCTTTAGCCGGCGGGGCCTTTTTCGCGATCGTTCGCCGCGCGGAGCACAGCTAACTGGAGCTGATGGCGGTTGAAGCGGCCCATTCACGGTCATTGCCGGGCATAGCGCGTCGGAAGACGCGCGTGAACGCGCTTATGACCCGGCAATCCATCCTCTTGGCTTGAAGCGCTTCTTCCGATGGATGCCGACAGAACTCGGGCTTGCCCGAGTTCTGCATATTAGCTGCCGCAAGTCGGGCAAACCCGACTTGCGGTGTCAAAGCCCGGGCATGACAAAAGAAGCGCGCCGGCCGCAGCCGGCGCGCGACGTAGCAAGTGGTGGATCCGCGCCTCAGTCGCGAAGACTCGGGGCGTCGGGCACCTTTTTCCAATGGGTCAGGCTCTCCGCGATGATCTTGGTCGACTGCAGCGCCGCCTGGCTCAAGGTCGCATACTCGACGATCTCGCGTTGCACGCGCGCGGCCTCGCTTTGCAGCGTGTCGCGCAACGTCTGCAGCTCAGTGATGAGTTTGTCGATCTCTTGCACCGAAGTCCCTGCTACTCGCTGCAGCAGCTGGTTGATATTGTTGGCGACCAGCTCGCTGTCGCTCTCCGGCTGGCGCCGAATGCCCACAACGTCGCGGCGCACGAATTCGCGGATTTCCCCTTCCACTTCCGTCTCCGCCGAGGTCTCGACTTCGGCGGGCTCACGCGTCTTCAGAAAGCTCATGGTTGGTACCCCCGTTCAGCGCCCGTGAGGGCAGAACTCCACCCGGCCAATAGCCGCACGAGAATGTGACGACTTCGCGGCCGAATGGAATCCGCGCCGTGGCTTTTGCCCCATCCCGCCGCATGGGTAAACGCGTCCGAACCGGCGTGCGTTGTCCTCGACTCGTCATGCGCGGGCTTGACCCGCGCATCCATCGGAAAAAGTGCTTCATTCAAGGGATGGATTGCCGGGGCATAAGCGCGTTCACGCGCGTCTTCTGACGCGCTATGCCCGGCAATGACTGGGGATAGGTCGGCGCCGACGGCCTTGGAACCGTCGGCATCTTCTGCACCGCGAGTGACAGCC
>JBKOXY010000094.1:0-2058 GCA_046725125.1 Pseudomonadota bacterium
CTACGATCTCTCTCACGTCATGTTCATCACGACGGCGAACACGCTCAACATCCCGCCGCCCTTGATGGACCGCATGGAGATCATCCGCATCGCCGGCTATACCGAGGACGAGAAGGTCGAGATCGCGCGCAAGCACTTGATCCCGCACGCGACCGCCAAACACGGTCTCGATCCGAAGGAATGGGCGATCGATGACGAGGCGCTGCTGCTGGTGATCCGTCGCTACACGCGGGAGGCGGGCGTGCGCAATCTCGAGCGCGAGCTCTCCACCCTGATCCGCAAGGCGGTGAAGGAACTGACCCTGTCGAAGGCGAAGTCGATCACGGTCGAGGCCAAGACCGTCGCGGACTATCTCGGCGTGCCCAAGTTCCGCTACGGCGAGGTCGAGGACGAGGACCAGGTCGGCGTCGTAACCGGGTTGGCGTGGACCGATGTGGGCGGCGAACTGCTCACCATCGAAGCCGCCATGATGCCGGGCAAGGGCAAGATGATCGTCACCGGCAATCTGCGCGACGTGATGAAGGAATCGATCTCGGCCGCGGCGTCCTATGTGCGCATGCGCGCGGTCGCCTTCGGCATCGAGCCGCCGCGGTTCGACAAGAAGGACATCCACGTGCACGTGCCCGAGGGGGCCACCCCGAAGGACGGCCCGTCGGCCGGCGTCGCCATGGTGAGCGCGATCGTATCGGTGATGACCGGCATTCCGGTGCGCCGCGACGTCGCGATGACCGGCGAGATCACGCTGCGCGGCCGCGTGCTGCCGATCGGCGGCCTGAAGGAGAAGCTGCTCGCGGCCTCGCGCGGCGGCATGAAGACGGTGCTGATCCCGGAAGAGAACGCCAAGGATCTGGTCGAGATCAGCGAAAGCATCAAGAAAGGCCTCGACATCCTTCCGGTCTCGCGCATGGACGAGGTGCTCGCGCGTGCGCTCACGCGCAAGCCCGAACCGATCGAATGGGACGAGGAGAAGGCGAAGCCGACCGAAACCTCGGTGACCACCGAGCCCGCGGTGGAGGCAGACTCCTCGACGCTCACCGCGCATTGACGGCGCGGGAGCAGTCGGCCTGCAATCGATCCGACGGCGGCGCCCTGCGGTGCCGCCGTTTTTCTTGTCAGCGCTGTTCGCTCTTTGTTCTTGACATCATAAGAACAAAGAGCGAACAATAGGGCGCTGCCGGTTAGGGGCTGCGAGCACGTTGCGGCTGCCAACGCGGCAGTTTCCTCTCGCCGACGCTGCGGCCGCGAGGCCGTGGCGTCGGGCGGAGTTTCCCGGAGACATGTGTGATGAAACCGACCTTCGCTGTGTGTGCGGCACTGGTGGGACTGCTGGCTTTGTCGCAATCCGCGATCGCGGAGCAGAAGACAGCCAGGCAATGCAATGATGACTGGAGCGCCAACAAGGCGTCCATTCAGGCGAGCGGCAAGACCAAACGCGTATTCATGGCCGAGTGTCGGGGCGTGCCGCTCGCAGCGCCGGCATCCGCCACGGCGCCGGCGGAGAAGGGCCAATACGCGAGCGAAACCGAGGCCAAGGCGAGCTGCCCGAGCGACGTCGTCGTGTGGGTGAATTCGGTCTCCAAAATTTACCACCCCGGCGGCAGCCGAAGTTACGGCAAGACACGGGTCGGTGCGTATATGTGCGAAAAGGACTCGGTCGCGGCCGGCTTCCGCGCCCCCAAGCCAAGGGGCGCTGCGAGCTGATGTCCGCGCCAGCGAGCGAACGTTAGCGAACGTTATAGCGTCGTGACGGCGCCCTCGCGGCACCGTCATCGTTCTAACGGGGCGGCCACGATGGCACGCTGATCGTCGTGGCCGCGTCCGCCGAGGCGTTCACGGCCGCACAGGGCGACCAGGAAAAGCGCCAATAAAAACGCTCAGTCTTCGCCACCGCTGGCGCGCACCGTCCGGACCGGCGTTACCGTCTTGCGCATGCTATGCTTGCCCCGCCGCGCACGGCGGCGATAAAGGTGATGCACAAGGGCGGTTAGCTCAGTGGGTAGAGCGCCTGCTTTACACGCAGGATGTCGGCGGTTCGAGTCCGTCACCGCCCACCAGCCC
>JBKOXY010000290.1:0-7188 GCA_046725125.1 Pseudomonadota bacterium
GATCCAATCCTTCCCGCGCCATCTCTCCCAGCATGTCGGCGGCTTCGTCATCACCCGCAGCCGGCTCGACGAGGTGGTGCCGATCGGCAATGGCGCAATGGCGGACCGCACCTTCGTCGAATGGGACAAGGATGATCTCGACGCGCTCGGCATCCTCAAGGTCGATGTGCTCGGGCTGGGCATGCTCACGTGCCTGCGCAAGGCATTCGAGCTCACCGAGAAGCACTATGGCCTTGCGTTCCGTTCATTCCGACACCGGCAAAAGAACGGACAAGGATTCTTCGCCCTCTCTACGATTCCGAAAGAAGATCCCGCCGTTTATCGCATGTTGCAGCGCGCGGACTCGATCGGGGTGTTTCAAGTCGAAAGCCGCGCGCAGATGTCGATGCTGCCGCGGCTCAAGCCGAAGGAGTTCTACGACCTCGTCATCGAGGTCGCGATCGTGCGGCCGGGGCCGATCCAGGGCGACATGGTGCATCCCTATCTGCGGCGCCGGCAGGGACTTGAGCCGGTGTCCTTTCCCTCGAAGGAGCTCGAAGCCGTCCTCGACAAGACGCTCGGCGTCCCCTTGTTCCAGGAGCAGGCGATGAAGATCGCCATCGTCGCCGGCGGCTTCACGCCGGGGGAAGCCGACAAGCTGCGCCGCGCCATGGCGACCTTCAAGCGCACCGGCACCATTGGCACGTTCAAGACCAAGATGATCGAAGGAATGGTGGCGAGAAACTATCCGCGCGACTTCGCCGAGCGCTGCTTCAGCCAGATCGAGGGCTTCGGCGAATACGGCTTCCCGGAAAGTCACGCGGCGAGCTTCGCGCTCCTCGTTTACGCGTCGGCCTGGCTCAAGTGCCGCTATCCGGACGTGTTCGCGGCGGCGCTGCTCAATGCCCAGCCCATGGGTTTCTATGCGCCGGCGCAGATCGTGCGCGACCTGCGCGAGCACGGTGTCGAGGTGCGCCCGGTCGACGTCAACCATTCCCACTGGGACGCCACGCTCGAGCCCGGCCCGCACGCAGCCGCGCGCGTGCACCCGCTCCACCGAGAGATGGCGGGCGACATCCGCACGACCCACGCGCTGCGGCTGGGTTTTGGCAAGATCAAGGGATTGTCGGAAGAGCTCGGCAGAAGCATCGTGCAGAACCGCGCAGCCGGATACACCTGCCTCCGCGATCTCTGGCTGCGCACCGGACTTTCGCCCCGTATCATCGAGCGGCTCGCCGATGCCGATGCCTTCGGCTCGCTCGGCCTTAGCCGGCGGCAGGCCTTGTGGGCGGCGAAGGCGCTCGGCCGCGTGGGCGACAAGGACGATGACCTGCCGTTGTTTCGTGGGCAGGCGATGCAAGCGCTCGGGGCGGCCGCTCCGCCACCAGCGCCTATTTCAGTCCCATGCGAGCCCACCGTGCGGCTGCCGCCCATGCCCCTGGGCGAAGAGGTCGTGAACGACTACCGCTTCCTCGAACTGTCGCTGCGCCCGCATCCGGCGAGTTTCCTGCGCGCCGACCTCGCCCGGCGCGGCATCATCCGCAACGAGGAGCTACGCGCGCAGTCGTCGGGTGCGCGCGTCAGCGTCTCCGGCCTCGTCACCGTTCGCCAGCAGCCGGGCTCGGCCAATGGCGTCATCTTCATGACCATCGAAGACGAGACCGCGGTCGCCAACATCATCGTCTGGCCGAAGACGTTCGAGCGCTTTCGTCCCATCATCATGGGCGCGCGCTATGTCGCCGTGAGCGGAGAGCTGCAGCAGGAATCCGGGGTCATCCATGTCGTGGCGGCGAAGCTCGAGGATCTCACCGCGCTGCTTGCGCGCTTGACCGAGGATGCGCCTCCGATCGAGGCGCTCGCGCGCGCCGACGCGGTCAAGCGCCCGCACGACGAAAATGTCGACAGCCGCGCCCGCGGCCGCCGCAATCCGCCGCGCATCGCCGCGCCCGCGCAACTTCCGGATTTGCTGGCAAGCGACCTCGATGTTCCCGCGCGCGGCTCGGCGCACGCGCCGGCGCGTCGCGGCGGCACGAAAATCGTGCGCCGTTAGCGTGGTTTTGGATTTGAAGTTCCTAAGCGAGCTCGCTGCACACTGGTAGAACTACGGTACGACGCCGTCGCGGCCGACATTGACCCGTTCGGCCTCGAACGTGCCGTCCGGCTTCTTCGTCGCGCGGACGATATTGATATTGGCGCCCGGCTTGAGCTCGTCCTTGCTGCCGACCACATAGGCGCGGATCACGGCGTCGGGGCCGACGATGACCTTCTTCTCGCCGTCCTTGTACTTGACCATGATCACCTGGCCGTCCACGCCCGCGACCGTGGTATCCACCGTGGCATTGGTCATGGTGGTGTTCGGCCGATCCCAGGGCCGATGACCCTCGCCGGTGCCACGCTGCGTCTCGGCAAAGATCATGACCTGAATGGCGCGCTGACTGCCGTCGGCCTGGGGCGTGGCGCCGACGCCGATGAAGGCGCCGGGCTTGATATCGGCCAGGCTCGCCTTGACGACCCCATACACCGCGGCGTTGTCGGTGAGCTTCACCTTCACGTCGCCCGCCTCGCCCGCCTTGACGGTGAGCGTCGAGCCGTCCACCGCCTCGATCGGCCCGCGCAGGCGCACGGTCTGCGGCTGTTGCGCCAACGCCGGCGAAGCCGCAAGCGCCGCGACCAAGGCTGCGCCCGCCAGCCGTAGTAGTGTCATTCTGCCCATGTTGTTTCCTTCGAAAATGGCTGCGTGCCGTCCTTTGCCGACGGCACGCACGATACAAAGCCGGCCCGCTTCAGCCGGCGGACCGAGTCACATCGGCGGCGTGATACCGTCGCGGCCGACCGAAACCGAGGCCGCCTCCAGCGTGCCGTCGTCCTTCTTGTTGGCGCCAGCGATGAAGATCTTGGCACCGGGCTTGAGCTCGTCCTTGTTGCCGGGAACGTAGGTCACGATCACCGTCTCGGGCACGACAATGATCTTCTTATCGCCGTTCTTGTACTTGAGCGTGATCTCGTCGCCCTGCACCCCTTTTACCATCTGCGTCACGGCGGCGTTGGTCATGGTGCTGTTCGGAACGAGATCCCATGGCTGGTGCCCCTCGGCGATGCCGCGCATCGGCTCGGGGAAGATGTGGATCTCCACCGCCTTCTGGCTGCCGTCGGCCTGCGGCATGCCGGTGACGCCGATATACGAATTGTCCTTGATGTCGGAGAGCGCCGCCTTGACGATGCCGCGCACAGCGGCATTGTCGGTCAGCCTCACCTTGTAAGTCGTCTGCCCGTCGCGCGACTTGACCGTCAGCACGGGTCCGTCGACCGCCTCGACCGTGCCGCGCACGCGCACCGGTGGCGGCTGCTGGGCAAAGCTCGCGGATGTGACAAGCAGCAGGGCAAAACCGGCCGCGCCGAAGGCGCGCCGTGTGATCTGGTTCATGTCGTCCTCCCGAAACCTCGTCGCCGGCGAAACGCCCGACGATCGAATCAACAACCCTCCGCGGCCACGCCTATTCCCGGTTGTGCGGGGGTTATTTGCTATGAGATCAGCCTCCGGGAGCGTGCGCAAGTTCCTCCGCGCCGGCATTCGAAAATGTGAACACGATCAATAGTGGCCCGGCGTCGCGCCGCCATCGACCGCGATGGCGATGCCCTGAACGTGCCGCGCGCGCTCGGAGCACAGGAACAGCGCGAGCGCCGCAACGTCCTCGGGCTTGCCGAAGCGACGCATGTTGCTCTTGGTGAGCGCCTCGGCGCGCAGCTCGTCGACCGTCCTGCCCAACGCCGCCGCGCGCTGCCGGCGCAGCTCGTCTTGCCGCTCGGTGTCGGTATTGCCGGGATGAATGACGTTGACGTTGACGTTATCGCGATTGCCGAGCTTGGAGAGGCCCTTGGAAAAGTTGGCGACCGCCGCATTGACCGAGCCGCCGATCAAGAATTCGGCATCGGGGGTGCGTGCGGCGCCCCCGACGATGTTGACGACGCTTCCCTGCGAAGCCTTCAACAGCGGCCAGAACAGCCGGGTCAGCCGCACGCAGCCGAAGAACTTCAGCGCGAAGCCGTCGAGCCAGACCGCATCGGGCAATTCCAGGAACGCGCCGGCGCGCGTCGCGCCTGCATTGTTGACGAGCACGTCGCAACGCTGGAAGCGTTCGTTGACGCGGCGGAACAATTGCTCGCACGCCTCGAGCTTGCGCAGATCGCCGGCGACGGTGAGCGGCTGCGGCCCCTCGGCCGCGACCGCCTCGGCGGCGGCGGCGAGATTTTGCTCGGAGGAGGAGGCGAGCACGGTTTGCGCGCCCTCGCGCGCGAATGCGAGCGCGATGCCGCGGCCGATCCCGCGGCTCGCCCCCGAAATGACGACGATCTTGCCGTTGAACTCGCCAGGCATGTCCCATCCTCCATGCTTGCCCGTTGATACAGTACTATATGCCCGCAAACGACGAGGGAACGGGGCGGCCATGAAATCGATCTTCATCGACTGCAACAACCAGCTGGCGCCGGTGTTTGCCCGCGTGCGACGTCCCGACGACCCGCCGATTGCGGTCAACGGCGATCCGTTTCAATCCGCCGACCTGCCGCGGCTGCTCGCCGGCTACGATGTTTGCCTCGACGACCACTCCTATATGCCGACCGAGGTGATGGCCCAGTGCCGAGGCCTCAAGCACATCGTCTTTTTGGGCACCGGCGCATCGAGCTATATGGACGTCCCGGCGTTGAACGGGCTCGGCATCAAGGTGCACACCATCAAGGGCTACGGCGACATTGCGGTCGCCGAGCACACGATGGCGCTGATATTCGCCTGCTGCCGCGATCTGGCGCGCATGGACCGGGCGGTGCGACGGGGCGTGTGGGACCCTCTCGAAAGCATGCAGCTCAATGGCAAGACGCTCGGCCTCATCGGGCTCGGCGGCATCGGGCGGGAGGTGGCGCGGATCGCCTGTGGCATCGGCATGGAGGTGATCGGCTGGAATCGCTCGGCGCGCCCGGACGTCGGCGTGCCGCTCCTCGGCCTCGACGAATTGCTGGCGCGGGCCGACGTGATCTCGCTGCATCTTGCCCTCAACGACGAGACGCGCGGCCTCATCGACGCCAAGCGCCTTGCGCGCACCAAGCGGGGCGTGATCCTCGTCAACACTGCGCGCGGGGCGCTGGTCGAAGAAGGAGCGCTCCTCGATGCGCTCGCAAGCGGCCACGTCCGCCACGCTGGGCTCGACGTTTTTCACGCCGAGCCGCTCAAGCCGGACCACCCGCTGGCGCGCATGGAGAACGTGACGCTCACCTCCCATGCGGCCTTCCGGACGCTCGAAGCCTCGGAGACGCTGATGCGGCGGGCGATCGACATCGTACGCGGGATCGCCGCATCCTCGTCCACCTGACCGCGCCGTTGAACCTTTTCGGGCGCTAAGCGAGCCGCCGTCCATGCGCGATGGAGCCCATTAGGGTGCGCACGATCGGCATGAGCCGGGCAACGCGCCCGCTTCATCAAGCGAACGGCGGCCGGCAAGGATTGACGGCACGCGCGCAGCGGCGACAATAAGGTCAAACGACAAGCGCCGCGGGGAGGACGGGTTGAAGCCGGCACCGTTTGCCTATGCCAAGGCCCGCTCGGTCGCGCACGCGATCGAGTTGCTGGCGAACGACGACGCGCGGCTGCTCGCCGGCGGACAGAGCCTGATCGCCACGCTTAACATGCGGCTGAGCGAGCCCGCGCTGCTGGTCGACATCAACGGCATCGGCGGGCTCGACCGGGTCGCGTTGAAAAACGCCCACGTCGAGATCGGCGCGCTGGTGCGTTACGCGCAAGCGGAACGCACCACCGAGATCGCGCGCGCGGCACCGCTCATCGCTTTGGCGCTGCCGCATATCGGCCACCCCGCGATCCGCAACCGCGGCACCGTCGGCGGCTCGCTCGCCTTCGCCGATCCGGCCGCCGAACTTCCGGCGTGCGTCGTCGCGCTCGATGGCGAAATCGAGTTCGTCGGGCCGGAAGGGCAACTCGCAGTCAAAGCCGATGATTTCTTCAAGGGCCTGTTCGAGACCGCGCTTGGGCCGCGCGATGTGCTCACCGCCATCCGCGTCCCGGCCGCGGGCGCCGATACCCGCGTCGGCTTCGCCGAGTTCGCCCGCCGCCACGGCGACTACGCCATGGTGGGACTTGCCGCCTGCGCGCGCGCCGACGGCAAGCGCCTCGGCAATCTCCGCCTCGTCTATTTCGGCGTCGGCGCGACGCCGGTGCGCGCGTGGCACGCCGAACCCGCGCTGGCGGACGGCGACGTCGAGGCGGCGGTGAAGGCGCTCGCCGACGACCTCGAGCCGACCGATGACGTGCAGGCATCGGGCGCGGTGAAAACCCATCTCGCCGGCGTGCTGCTGCGGCGGGTGGCGCAACAGCTCGCTCGGGCGCCGTCATGAGCGAGCGCTTCCACGACATCGCCGTCACCGTGAACGGCGAGGAGGTGCGCGAACGGGTCGACGCGCGCAAGACGCTGGTCGACTTCCTGCGCGAAGACGTCGCGCTCACCGGCAGTCATGTCGGCTGCGAGCACGGCGTATGCGGCGCCTGCAGCGTACGCGTCGACGGCGTGGTGGTGCGCGGCTGCCTGATGCTGGCGGTGCAATGCGACGGCCAGCGCGTCGACACCATCGAAGGTGTGGCCGATACGGACGAGATCGCCGATCTGCAGCAGGCGTTCGTCGCGCGCAACGCCCTGCAGTGCGGCTACTGCACGCCGGGCATGCTACTCACCGCGCAGGAACTGCTGGCCCGCGGCGGCGTTCCGAGCCGCGAACAAATCCGAACGCATCTCTCCGGCAATTACTGCCGCTGCACCGGCTATCAGGCCATCGTCGATGCGGTGGAGGCGGTGGCGCAGGCGCGGGCGGGAGCGAAGCGGTGAGCGCGCGGCAAATACGGATGCGCGTCCTCGCGCGGGCGCATCGGTTCGATCCGCCGCATCCGACCGCTTCGCGGTCGACCTCGCTCTTGCAGCGGGAAGCTTCGAGCATGTGGCAGCGCGGAGCGCACGCATGAAAATCGCCGACGACTCGCCGCCGACCGTCTCCGCCCTCGACCGGCCGAATTCCTATATCGGCCGCTCGGTGCCGCGGCCGAATCTGGCGCGCCTCACCCGCGGCCGCGCGCAGTTCGTCAGCGACATGACGCTGCCGCGCATGGCGCACGTGGCCTTCGTGCGCTCGCCCCACGCCCATGCGCGCATCGCC
>JBKOXY010000294.1:0-2958 GCA_046725125.1 Pseudomonadota bacterium
GAGCTGGGAACAGCGCATGGCCGCCGACCAGCCGTGGTTGCAGGCCGCGGTGGACCGCAGGCTTTGACTTTGGAGCAAAGACATGAGCGCGAGGAAGAAGCTCAGAGCGATCATGGCGGGCAAGCGCCTCGTGCTGATGCCGGGCGCCTATGACGCGTTGTCGGCCCGCATCATCGAGAGCGAAGGCTTCGAGGCACTGGTGGCGGGTGGCTACGCCGGCATCGGCAGCATGTTGGCGCAGGCCGATATGGGTCAGTCCAACATGCGCGACTATGCCGACCACTATGCGCGCATTTGCGCCGCGGTCGAGCTGCCGGTCTATGTCGACGCCGACACCGGCTTCGGCGGCGTCAACAATGTGCGGCAGATGGTGCGCGCGTTCGAGGCCGCGGGCGTCGCCGGACTGTTCATCAGCGATCAGGTCTTTCCAAATCGCTGCGGCTATCTGCCGGGCAAGCAAATCGTGCCGGTCGAGCAGATGCTCGCCAAGATCAAGGCCGCGCTCGACGCGCGGCGCGACGACGACCTGTTCATCGCGGCGCGCACCGATGCCGCGGGCGTCGAGGGTCTCGAATCGGCGATCGCACGCTGCCAGCTGTTCATGGAAGCCGGCGCCGACATGGCAAAGCCCATGGGCGTCGACACCATCGCGGACATCAAGCGGGTTCTGCGCGAAGTCGGCGGGCCGCACATGGCGACGCTGTCGCAGGCGGCGGGTCCCAAGGCACGCAGCCTCCAGGAGCTGGAAGCGGCCGGCGTTTGCGCCGCGACCTTCCCGTCGGTCGCGCTGTTCGCGGCGGCGCAGGCGGTGCGCAACGTGCTGCGCCTGCTCAAACGCGGCAACTCGCTCGCGCCCTGCCAGGGGCATCTCATTCCGCTCGACGACTACTACGAGCTCGTGGGATTGAAGCCGCTGTTGGCGCGCGAGGAGAGCTACGACCAGGCGGCAGAGGCGCTGGTGCGCAAGCGCGCGGCCGAATAGGCAACCCGCGTTCAATGCTGTCGCACACGTCGATCGCCGCGATTTGTCTCATCTTCGGTGTCTCGTTCGGCGCCCATGGGGCGGCGTGGTGCCAAGCTGCGAGCCAACCGTCGCAGGATTTCTACAAGAACAAGCAGATCCGAATGATCATCGGATATCCCGTCGGCAACGACTACGATCTTGCCGGGCGCTTTCTCGCGCGATATCTCGCCAAGCACATCCCCGGGGAGCCGACGATCATCGTCCAAAACATGCCGCCGGCGGCCAGCATCGCCGCCGCCAATTTTCTCTACGCGCAGGCGCCGCGCGACGGCACGGTGTTCGCATCGTTCTCGCGCAATATGCCGAGCCAAGCCCTCATGGGCCAGGCTAACGTCGAAGCCGATCCCCGGCGCTTCAACTGGCTCGGCGCGACATCGCTTCCTGCCCGCGTTTGCGCGCGTTGGGTCACGGCCCCGATCAGAACTCCTGCGGATCTGTTCACCCAGGAGTTCATCGTCGGGGGCGCCGGACCCGGCTCTTCACTGAGCATCCTGCCGACCGTATTCAATCACGTGCTCGGCACCAAGTTCCGCGTCATCCAGGGCTACAAGGGCACGACCGACGGATCCTTGCCATGGAGCGCGGCGAGGTGCAGGGGGCTTGCGCCTCCTACGGACAATTTCGCATCTACGAGCGGCTCATCCGCGACGGCAAGCTCGTCTTTCTCTTGCGCGCGGAGGAGACGCCGATCCCGGAAATCCCCGAGGTGCCGTCCATCTTCGACTACGCGAAGACCGCCGAGCAGCGCCAGCTCATGCGGTTTATCTTTTCGAGCACCGAGTTCGGCCGACCCTACGCCTTGCCGCCCGACGTTCCTAGCGAGCGTGTGGCGATCATGCGCGAGGCATTCGCCGCGGCTCTGCGGGACCCAGACCTAGTGGCCGAGGCGGCGAGGATCAAGATGGACATGACCTATCGCCCGCCCGATCACCTGGAACGGCTGGTCGCGGCGCTCTACCAGACGCCGCCGGCCTTGATTGAAACCGTCAGGAAGCTTGTTCCCAGCGTGCAGTAGGTGCACAGATCACTCGCCTGATTCAGAATGACTGCACCGACTGCCATGACCCATCCTGATCGCTTCTTGCTGGCCGGCGTGATGGGCGATCCGGTGATGCATTCGCGCTCACCGAAACTGCACAATTATTGGCTCGGCAAGTACGGCCTCACGGGCACCTATGTGCCGCTCGCCATCAAGGCCGAACATCTGCGCGCCGCCTTGCGGGCGCTGCCGGCGCTCGGTTTCTCCGGCTGCAACCTGACCATCCCGCACAAGGAGGCAGCGCTCGCGATCGTCGACAGGGTCGATCCGCTGGCAGGTCGCATCGGCGCGGTGAACTGCGTCGTCGTCGCAGCCGATGGATCGCTCACTGGGCACAACCACGATGCCTTCGGCTATATCGAAAGCGTGCGCGAAGCGCAGCCCAGGTGGCGCGCCGATGCCGGCCCCATCGTCGTGATCGGCGCCGGCGGCGGCGCACGGGCGGTGCTGGTGAGCCTGATCGACCAGGGCGCCCGCGAAATTCGTCTGGTCAATCGCACGCTGGCGCGGGGCAAGGCGCTGGCGGGCGAATTGGGCGGCCCCATCGCGGCGCTGGGCTGGGGAGAACGCGGAGCCGCGCTCAAAGGCGCGGCGATGCTTGTCAACGCTACCAACCAAGGCATGGTCGGCGAGCCGCCGCTCGACCTTGCGCTCGATAGCTTACCGGCGAGCGCGCTCGTGTCCGACATCATCTATATTCCGCGCGAGACCGCGCTGCTCGCGGCCGCGCGCAGGCGCGGCAGCCCGACGGTGAATGGGCTCGGCATGTTGCTGCATCAGGCGCGGCCGGCGTTCCAGGCCTGGTTCGGGATCATGCCCGAGGTGACGCCGGAGTTGCGCGCCATGATCGAGGCGACGACGTGAGCGTCGATCGTGCCTGCGTTTCGGTCCAACG
>JBKOXY010000278.1:0-7315 GCA_046725125.1 Pseudomonadota bacterium
CCATTCCCCCTCTAAGGTCACCGGCAAGCAACCAGGAGGGGAAATCATGGCACTTCAACCACATACAGTCGAATGTATCTTCGGGACGGTTCTTGCGATGGCGCTGGTCATTGCGGCCACGGCGTGGGCGATCCCGCTCTATTCGATATCAGGCACGGGCTCCGGGCCATTGGGCTTCTTTAATCTTCCGCTGATTTTCTAAGGACGTAATGGAAACACTTCGAGCGGCTGCGCCGATCCCGCCGAGCGAGGTGATTTACCAGCCCCAATATTTGAATTTGCACTAAGTCTACAAAGCGTAACGCAGCAATTTCACACGGCGGGGAGGCATAAGCGCTATAGGCACCGACATGCGCGATCATGTGCTCCTATTCTGTCCGTTGAGTCTGGTGCTCACAGCCACGATCATACTGGTGATTGCACCGGGGACCGTGACTTGGGCGCTGTCCCTCATGATCGACTGAGCTGACGCTGGCGCGCGGTTCGAAATTGCATTTTTTGGACAACCAATTCACGCGTGAGCGTGCGCGCATTCGTGGCCGGTCAACCTGCGGTATCGGGCGGTGTCCTGATCCCTCAAAAGTTGCGAAAGGTCAGGAGTACTACCTTTTTTTGCAACCCGAAAGTTGAGTAATTCATTCCCAGCACGGTGGAGGAGAGTTTCAAATATGCGCACACTGATAGGAGTAGTTGTCGCGGCAGGGCTCGCGGCAATTGGCTTAGGTTTTTGGCTGAGCTCTGCTCCCCAATCTGCAGCGGAAATATCCTCCGCCCCGGAGCCTGCAACGGTGTCTCAGATTTCCATCTCGGAGATCCACAATCTAGCGCATCTAGAATTTCTACCAATCCAACAAATCGAGGATCAGTCTCTGATCTTCACTGAGGCGGAGCGGTAAAGGTTCGAAATAGCGCGGCCGCCGCCTCGCTAATTCATCCCCTACCGCTTGTTTCATTTGCTCGGGACCGGTCTCGTTCCGTCATGCGAAATGACTATCTAAGGAATCCGCGCGAATTCGACGGGTGGCTCAGGGCAAATGCCGTCATCGGTTCGATGTTGGCGATTGGAATGCTGGCGATGGCCTTGGGCGGTCTCAACTCTGGGGGACAACCCGATAGGGCGACAGAACTCTCAAGTGTCACTGCGTCGAAATGAGCCTCCGCCGCGGCTCTCGCTTTGCGCGTCTATGGTTCGCCCCGATAAGACGTCATCCTCAGGCAATGATTGATATTATTGGCGTTTTAGCCGCATTGCCAATCTAACTACAACAGTGCCGTCAAAGCCGGACGCCAAAGGGGCCTGATGACCTATGATGTTGCTTCGCGGCAACACTCTGGTGGCGAGTGTTCGCCGCCAAGGAACCAGCCTCGCCCCCCGAATTGCCCAGCTGCGGAAGACCACAGACCCTTCCTTCCGCAAGCATGACACACTTGGCCCCGCTTCGGCGGGGCCATTCTTTCTGGAACCGACGATGTTCAATCGCCAAATCATCGGCCGCCCACGACCGCCTTGTCCAAAAAAGATTGCGCTCACTGCCATCGTCGATCAGGCGGATAATTCAACCTAGAGGCCACTCCTGCGCGGACCCGCGGCAAAGCCGCTGTGCTGCTGCCAACTCTGTCGGATCGCTTTTACACGCCGATGCTCCGCCCCAAGTCACCCAGGAGGGGGGAGATGATCGAGTTTCTGGCACAGATGCCGACCGACACGATGATATTTCTCACAACGGCAGTTCTGGGTTCGGCGGTAATGCTGATAGTGCTGAGACGGCTGATCTAGGCCCGTGTACTCATTAACGCGAACGGCGCATAGAGCACCATCATTGTGGAGACTGTCAGCAGCAGCAGCAGCTTTAGTCGCTGCCGCAATCGCCGCAAATGCTGCACCGGTTGAGCGTATGAGCCCGCGAGCGCGTTCAACGAAATCACGTTCACGATGTCCTTCTCGCGGGACACGAAGATGGTTCCTTGCTCGATCTTCCGCACTCGGAAAGCAGTGCTTACGTTCACCTGCCCCAATCCTCCTCGGCTTCGCGCTTGACCGCCAGTGCCGCCGGATTTTTGCTCTTGATCCAGTGCCGTGAGCGGCCGGAGCGGTAGGGCGAACCAAGGCGCTTCGATACGATGCCTTCGAGCCCGAGCTTGCGCGCGCGTGGCACACGGCCTCGCCGTCGATGATGCAGGAGCGCGAGCGGGGGGAACTAGTAAGCCCTTGATTTGACTCTTCCGTAATCGCGACAGTCGAGCCAGCTCCGGTATACCGTCGTGTACTGTACACATTCGCAGACGTGCCCCTCAACGCAGGGCGTCTGGTAGCTAGTCAGGTAGCCAGTACAGCTCTCCAAGAGCATCAGCGCCGATCCCAAGAGCGAGGCTTTGATGATGGTGAGCATGCCCGCGATCCCCTCTTCATAAGCTCCCGATAGTGCCTTTGCGGCAGGCACGAAGGCGCGGAAGAAGGCACCCCCCATGCCCACAGAAGATGGATGAAGACGATCCACAGAAGGCAGGCGAAAACGTGGCCCAATCCGGTCTTCGGTCTGGGCAATCAGATTGGGGCAGCACGCAAGGGCCCGTCTATTTCGGCCCCCTGGCTTCCTTCACTAGCTCGCCGCCCTCTTCGACCACGCGCTGGGCCTGTCGCGGCAGGGCGTCGCCGATGCATGAACCGGGGAGGCGATCCGCTCGAGTGACCGTACAGAGGCATTGATGCAAACCTCCTCCTACGGGCGCCATGACCATCGAGAATGGCACCGCTATCGTTCTCGCCTATGTGCTCGTCAGCATGGGCGTGATGATCGCGTTCCTGTTGGCCGCGTTCGCGTGATCGGATGGTTCATCGGTCGGCTTGCGCCAGCGCCGTCGCGGACACCGCGGAGAAGCCAGCGGCGCGCATCACCCTGCGACAGGGCAGGTGGTGCATAACGCGGCCGGGAGAGGCTATCACCGCAGCAGCGACTGATGTCCATTGACGCGTCGACTCCGCGAAGGCAGTCGTTTGACGCTCCGAACCAGCCACACTACGATTAACGGCGGCCGTGTCGAGCGCAAGCGTCAGAGCGATCAGCTCCTAATTGCATGTGGTGGTTCGAAAGCGGTCAGTATAACAGTTGAGACGCCGCCGGCCGATCGTCCCTGTAGTGGTGCCGGAAGGGTCTGTGTAGAGATTTAATCGATCTCTGCCGATGGTACCCGTGGTGTTGCCGTAGCCATCTTCGTATGTGGTTATGCGCTTGTTGCCAATCGTACCCGTCGTCCCGCCGTAGCCGTCGCTATAAGTGGTGATGTACTTACCGCCGACCCAGCCCGTCGTATTGCCGTACCGATCAGTGTAGGTGTTTACGGTGCGATTGCCGTCAGTGCCTGTCGTATAACCAGATCGATCCGTGTGAAGGCTGGTGCTTTGGGCGTACAACGGAAGGATGGGTATCGCGAGCACCACCAGCGATGCAAGAATGAGGCGCGTCATAGAACACCTCCTTTGCCGTTAGTGCGCTGCGATGACGCTGGACGATGATAGCGCAATCCTCACGCCGCCTCCATCGCCGCCCGAGTCTTGGTCCTGGCAGGGAGGGCCGCCCTGTGTGGCGCGCGCCACCACTCAATGACGCGGGCATCCGCCTCCGGCACGGATAGGCCCGTTCCTGGAAGTGCCGGATCAGCGCGACGAAGTCCGTTGGGAACGGATTGCGCACGAGCCGATCGAGCACCCCGCGCGAATCCGGTCCCCGATCAATGTAGTCGCCGAGCGTCACGGTCATGCAGTCGCTGCATGGATTCGCGTCGAGGTCGCGAGCAATGTGCTCGACCATCCGGTCGAGCAGGTCCGAGCGGCCATGAATGTCGCCGATCACGTAAATTCTCGCCCTATCGAGAACGAGCGGTTGCGAAGTTGTGACCACGGACGCAGGTGTCCTGAACGGAGGCGCACTTTCCATTCAAGTGCTTCACTCGGATATTGCCGCCTCGATGACCGTCTCCCGCAGCTTGCCTTGGTTCGACAGAAACCAGTCGTAGTAGAGCTTCAGTCCCTCCTCGAGCGGTGTCGTGGCCGACCAGCCCAGCGCTTGGATGCGGCTGCTGTCGAGCAGCTTGCGCGGCGTTCCGTCCGGTCGCGACCTGTCGTAGACAACGCGCCCCTCGAAGCCCACGCAGTGCCGAATGTGTTCGGCGAATTCTGCAATCGTGACATCGTAACCCGCGCCGATATTGATATGCGACTCGCCGGAATAGTGCCGCAGAAGATGGACGCCGGCGTCGGCGAGATCGTCGACGTAGAGAAACTCGCGGCGAGGCGTGCCGCTGCCCCAGACGACGACTTCGGGAGCGCGGGCCATTTTGGCTTCGTGAAAGCGGCGCAATAGTGCCGCCGGCACGTGGCTGGTCTCGGGATGAAAATTGTCGCCGGGGCCGTAAAGATTGGTCGGCATCGCCGATATGAAGTCGCAGCCGTGCTGGCGACGGTAGCCCTGACAAAGCTTGATGCCGGCGATCTTGGCGACCGCATAGGCTTCGTTGGTCGGCTCCAAAGGTCCCGTCAGCAGCGCCGACTCGGGGATCGGCTGGGGAGCTTCGCGCGGATAGATGCACGACGAGCCGAAAAACAGAAGTTTTTCGACACCCGTGCGGTACGCAGCATGGATGATGTTCGCTTCGATGAGCAGATTGTCGTAGAGAAAGTCGGCGGGAAAAGCGTCGTTGGCGTACATGCCGCCAACGCGGCCGGCGGTCAGAAAGACGATCTGAGGACGATGCGATGCCATCCAGTCTTCGACCTCGGATTGGCGTCTCAAATCCACGGCCGCGCGGCCGGGATCGCGCAACAGCGCGCAAGGTTCGCGCTGTAGCCGGCGCATCATGGCGCCGCCCACCATGCCGTGCTGACCGGCGACCCAGACAAGCTTATCGGTCAGATCGAACAGCATCGTAGGACTTCACCTCTTCCCCTCGTCGGTTCCGACTCCGCTCGATTCAAAGCCTATCCGTAACCCGATAAGCCCGCCAGATCTGCCGCCATGCAGGTCTTGCGGGCTTTTTTATGCGTCGGATTCAGTGGAATGCCGCCACGCCGAACGTCCGCCGAAGCTTAGCAGCGAATGGGGCTCGGCGAAGCGAACGGTGCGGCCTAGCGACGAGAGCGGCCCCAACGCTACCCCGTGACGCTCGTTCTCCCCTATGATAGTGGCAATTGCCGCCGTGGGCCGATCGCACTCCGCGCTCACCTCTTACCAAAGCCAAAGCGCGCCGCTCGATGAAACCCGCATCGTTCGAATATGCGAGACCCGCGGATCTCGACCAGGCTTGCGCGATGCTCGCCGCCGGCGACGACGTGCGGATCATTGCCGGCGGGCAGACCCTCGTTCCACTCATGGCCATGCGGCTCGCTCGGCCGAAACGGCTGATCGACATCGCCCGCATCCCCGATCTTGCTTTCGTGCGCCACGAGCGCGACGGGATCGCAATCGGCGCCACCACCCGCCAATGCGTGCTCGAACGCGACGCGGTCGTTCGCGCCGCGGTGCCCCTGCTCGCCAAGGTGATGCCCTTCGTGGGTCACGCTGCGATCCGTTCGCGCGGAACCGTGGGGGGGTCGCTCGCCAATGCCGATCCGGCGGCGGAGATCGCCCTCATCGCAGTCACGCTCGGTGCGACGCTCATCTATCGCCAAGGCGCGGCGAGCGCAGAAGTTGCGGCGTCCGATTTCTTCGTCGGACCGATGATGACGGCGCTGCCCGCGGCCGCCTGTCTTACCGCCGTGCGCTTTCCGCGCTGGCGTGAGGCCCGCATCGGCGTGGGCTTCCACGAGGTCAGCGCCCGCCGGAGCGACTTCGCCTTCGCCTCGGCCGCGGCGCAGGTTGCGCTCGACGACAGCGGCGTCTGCCGGCGTCTGGCCCTGGGCATCGGTGCGGTCGCCGCCTGCCCGCTGCGGCTCGATTCGGTGGCGACGGCGCTCGAAGGGACGCGCGTGGAGCTACCCGTTGCGCGCGAGGCCGTGCGCGCCGCGCTCGCCGACATCGAGCCACTCTCCGACCTGCACGCTTCGGCCGACTATCGCCGGCGCGCTGCGACAAGCCTTGCCATGCGCGCGATCACCGATGCCTATCGAGCCGCCGAGGGGGGCGCATGCGCGTTGAATTGACCGTCAACGGAGAGGCGCGCACGGTCGAAGTCGAGCCGCGCATGAGCCTGCTCGACTGCCTGCGCGAGCGTTTTTTGCTGACCGGAGCGCACGCTGGCTGCGAGCACGGCGTGTGCGGCGCCTGCACCGTGCTCATCGACGGCGCCCCGGCGCGCTCCTGCCTGATGTTCGCCGTGCAGGCCGACGGATACGCCATCACCACCATCGAGGGCGTGGCGCCGGGACCGGGCGAACTCTCGCTCATTCAAGACGCGTTCTGCGAGACGCACGGCATGCAATGCGGCTATTGCACGCCGGCGATGATCCTCACCGCCCACGCGCTGCTGACCGACAACCCCGCCCCGACGCGCGCGGACATCGTCGATGCCATTTCCGCTAATATTTGCCGCTGTACCGGCTACGCGCAAATCGTCGAGGCGATTGCCCTCGCCGCCGAGCGCATGCGCGGCTTGAACCAGCCGATGCGCGAGCCATGAGTACAACGCGTTTCCGTTTCGTATCGACCGATCGCCGCGTCCGCGAGGATCGGCGCTTCGTCGTCGGCAAGGGTCGCTTTGCTGCCGATATCGCCGCGGCAGGCACGCGGCACGTGGCGCTGGTGACGTGTCCGCACCCCGCCGCGCGCATCCTCGCAATCGACAAGGCTGCGGCGCTGGCCGTGCCCGGCGTGCATTACGTGCTCGACGGCCGCGAGCTGGCGGCAGCGACGCAGCCGCTGTTGGCTGGCCTCGATACCCCGAAAGTGCCGCGGCGGCCGCTTGCCGTCGACGTCGCGCGCTACGTCGGCGAATGGGTGGCGGCCGTGGTCGCAGAGACGCGCGCGCTCGCCGAAGACGCCGCGGAGCTGGTGCGGGTGGACTACCAGCCGCTGCCGTTCGTGCTCGACGGCGAAGCCGCCTACGCGCCCGGCAGCCCGATCGTGCACGCGGATCATGGCTCCAACGTGCTGCTCGACCGCACCTTCGTCTGGGGCGAGGTGGAGAAGGATTTTGCCGAGAGCCCGCATCGCCTGTCGCTGCGCCTCAAGTGGGGCCGCAGCTCGACGGTGCCGATCGAGACCTTCGCTGTGCTCGCGAGCTGGGACCCCTGGCGCGAGGTCCTCGATGTTTACGCTTCGGTCCAGATGCCGCGCTTTCCCGACCAGGTTGCGCTTGCGCTCAAGCTGCCGGGCTCGTCGGT
>JBKOXY010000061.1:0-9673 GCA_046725125.1 Pseudomonadota bacterium
CGGGAAAAATCCGGTGGTCACAGCGAGCGCTCAATCGCTATCGGCACGATCGAGGTCGCGGTCTGGGACGCGGTCGCCAAGATCGCTGCGAAACCGCTCCACCGCGTGCTGGCCGAGCGCTACAACGGCGGCAAGTTCGCCACCAAGGTCTTCTGCTACGTCGGCGGCGGCTGGTACGCCCCGGGCCAAACCGTAAAAGATCTGCAGGACGAGATGCGTCGCCATCTCGATGCCGGGTACACGATGGTGAAGATGAAGGTCGGCGGTCTCCCGCTCGCCGAGGACGTGCGCCGGGTGGAGGCCGTCAAAACGATCTTGCCCGCGGACGCGCAACTGGCGGTCGATGCCAACTCCAAGTTCGGGCGCGAGGAGGCGCTCGCATACGCCAAGGCGCTCGCGCCCTTCCAGCTGCGCTGGTTCGAGGAGCCATGCGATCCGCTAGATTTTGCCCTGCTCGCGGAGATTGCCGGCGATTATGATTCGCCTCTCGCGACCGGCGAAAATCTTTTTTCGACGCAGGACGTGGAAAATCTCGTTCGTTTTGGCGGCTTGCGTCCCGATCGCAACGACGTCATCCAGGTCGATCCGCCCCAGGCCTACGGCATCGTGCAATACGCATGCACCGTCGCAATGGTGGAACGCCACGGCTGGCCGCGCAGTGCGTTGTTCCCCCATGGCGGCAATCAGATGTCGCTCGCCATTGCCGGCGGTTTCGGTCTCGGCGGCGCGGAATCCTATCCCGGCGTATTCGGCGCCTTCGGCGGCTTCGCCGATGACGCCAAATTGCAGCGCGGCTATCTCACGCTGTCCGATCGTCCGGGCATCGGCTTCGAGGGCCAAGCGGCGCTCTACTCCATCATGCGCGGGCTTGCGGCGTGACCAACAGCCGTCGCGAGAAAAGAGGCGGCCGCACGCCTTCCGCCTCGCCACACGCCAAATTTCGTGGAATCAGCGGGGACATGAACAGAATTTGGCCGCCGTGGCGCCCTACCCCATGCGCAAGCCAATCGGAATCGGCTATTCTGCAAGCCACGGCCTCACAGTCAGTGCAGGAGGCCGCTGCGGCGACGTGATGGAAGGACGGTCATGATCCGGCTCGGGAGATGCGCGCGGGTGCCTGTTCGATGCATGCTGGCGCTTGCCGCGGTGATCCTGATCCAGACGGCATTTGCATTTGCTGCGGAGCAGGTCGACCTGCTGCTCGTGCTGTCGTCGGACGTGTCGCGCAGCGTCGACCATCCGAAATTCCTGCTGCAGCGCGAAGGCTATGCGGCTGCGATCTCCGATCCGCACGTGATGGATGCGATCAAATCCGGCCCGCAGCAGCGCATCGCGGTTTGTTTTGTCGAATGGTCGGGCTTCGGCGCACAGAAGCTCGTGATCGATTGGACCATCATCGACGGCCCCGACGCGGCACGCAAATTCGGCGATCAGCTCCTGGAATTGCCTCGCTCATTTGCCGACCGTACCTCGATCAGCGGCGGCATCGAGTTCGCGGCCGCTCAGTTGGAGCGTGCGCCATTTGAAGGTGCGCGCCGTACCATCGACGTGTCCGGCGACGGCACCAACAATGCAGGCCGGGATGTGAAACTTGCCCGCGATGAGACGATTGCCAAGGGGATCGTCATCAATGGACTCGTCATTCTGAGCGACCGGCCGGTGCCGTGGAACGCCGAGCACACCAACCCGCCTGGCGGCCTCGAGAAATACTATCAGGACAATGTTATCGGCGGCCCGGGCGCGTTCGTTCTGGTGGCCGAGAACTTCAACTCGTTCGGCCGGGCCATCATCAAGAAACTGATCGCCGAAATTGCCGCGCTCTCACCCGCGCCTCATATCGTCGTGCGCTGAGACCCGTTGCCGCATGTCGGCCCCGGCCGCAGCTGCGGACGAGCGGGATCACAACGCGCGCTCAACATATAACCAAGTTCTTTCGAATCGTTCTAAGCGAGGGGCATACTGGAATTCATCTAAGATACTGAAGATGCGAAGCCAATCCATTTGACGCCGGGCCGCTCCGTCCCCTACGTCAAGCGAAGTCGCGACGGAGGATTGACCATGAAGATCGTTTGCGCGCTCGCCCGTGGTGCTGTGGTCGTGAGTGCAATCGCTGCTGCCGGCTCCGCGTTCGCCCAGTCCGGCGACGTCAATGTCTACACTTACCGCGAGAGCAAGCTCATCCAGCCGTTGTTCGACGCCTTCAGCAGGGACACCGGCGTCAAGGTCAACGTCATCTCCGCAAGCTCCGGCCTCGAACAACGCATCAAGGCCGAGGGCGCCAACAGCCCCGCGGATGTGCTGCTCACCGTCGATATCGGGCGAATCGAGGACGCCGTGCGAGCCGGCATCACCCAACCGATCAAATCCGATGTGCTTGATAAGATCGTGGCGCCCCAATATCGCGATCCCGAGGGGCACTGGTACGGCATTTCCTTGCGCGCGCGCGTGGTCTATGCCTCGAAGGACCGCGTGAAGGAGACTGCCCTGAACTACGAAGACCTCGCCGATCCGAAATGGAAGGGCAAGATCTGCATCCGCTCCGGCCAGTATATTTACAACAACGCGCTGTTTGCGGCCTTCATCGCCCATCACGGCGAAGCCAAGACCGAAGAATGGCTCAGCGGCCTCAAAGCCAATCTCGCGCAGAAACCATCGGGCGGCGACCGCGAGGTCGCCCGCGACATCGCGGCCGGCAAATGCGACATAGGCGTCGCCAATACCTATTATTGGGCGCTGATACTCAACAACGAGCCCGACCGCAAAGCGTGGGCGCAGGCGACCAAGGTCATCCTTCCGAGCTTCCAGAACGGAGGCACGCATGTGAACTTGTCTGCCGTCGTCCTGGCCCGCTACGCGCCCAACAAAGGTAACGCCATGAAACTGGTCGAGTGGCTGGTCGGTGAGGAGGCGCAGCATATGTATGCGGACTTGAACTACGAATATCCGGTGCGCCCCGGCATCGCCGTCAATTCCACCATCGCGGGGTACGGCAAGCTCAATGCCGATACGATTCCGCTGTCCAAGATCGCCGAGCATAAGAAGGCGGCGGCCAACCTGGTGGACAAGGTCGGATTCGATAACTGACCTGGTGATCGATGCTCAATCCGCGGGCTGGCCATCCATGGATCGATGGCCGGCCCGTTTTCATTTGCGCTGGCAGGCCCCTGCCTTCGGCGGAATGGCCGTGGCGGCAGGCTTCTTGGCAATCGCTCCGCTGGCCAGCCTGATCGTCCTTGCCTTCGGCGAAACTGGCGACCTCTGGACCCACCTTGCGCGTTATGTAATTCCGGCGGCGCTCGCGCAGACCGCGTTGCTCCTTGCCGGCGTCGCCGTGGTGACGATCATCATTGGCGCCAGCACCGCCTGGCTCGTCACCACCTTCGCCTTTCCCGGCCGTAATGCGCTGAGTTGGCTGCTGCCGCTGCCGCTTGCGATCCCGACCTACATCGTGGCTTACGTCTATGTCGACATTCTCGACGCGCTCGGGCCCGTACAATCTGCGCTGCGAGCGATTTTCGGCTGGCACTCCGCCGCCGACTATTGGTTTCCGAACGTCCGCTCGCTCGCCGGCGCAATTCTCCTTTTCGGTTTCGTGCTCTATCCATACGTTTATCTCGCCGCGCGCGCGATGTTTCAGACTCAGGGCCCACTATTCACCGAGCCCGCGCGCATGCTCGGCGCGCGACCATGGGAACTCGCGCGGCGCATCACTGTGCCGTTGGCGCGGCCCGCAATGAGCGTTGGCGTGTCGCTTGCCTTGCTCGAGACGCTCAATGACATCGGCGCGAGCGAATATCTCGGCGTGCAGACCCTGACGCTGTCGATCTTCACAACCTGGCTCAATCGCGGGAGCCTCGCCGGCGCGGCACAGATGGCCTGCCTCATGCTGCTCATCGTCATTGCGCTGATCGCGCTCGAACGCCAGGGCCGCAGCCGGTGCGGTTTCGCGGTGTCGGCTACGGACCCGCGACACCTCTCACCCATCGCGCTGACAGGGCCAGCACGATGGATCGCCCTCATCGGCTGCTTCGTTCCGGTCGTGCTCGGTTTCCTGCTGCCGGCGGGGTACCTCCTACACGAGGTGATCGTGCGTGGGTTGCTCGTAGGCTTCGACGCCAGCCTTGCCGGCTACGCCCTGACGACGGTCGCACTCGCCTCCATTGCGACCGCGATCACGCTAGCCCTCGGCTTTTCGGCGGTCGCGGCGCTGCGCTATGTAAAGCACCCGGTCATTGCAACTAGCGTGAATGTCGCTGGCATCGGCTACGCCGTGCCGGGGACGGTGTTGGCCCTTGGGCTGCTGTCGCCGCTCGTTCTAGTGGATGAGGGCATCAACGCCTTGGCGCAGGCCTTTGGCGAAAAAGGCGTTGGTCTGGTGTTGGCGGGTTCGAGCGCTGCTCTCATCATTGCTTATGTCATTCGCTTCCTCGCCATCACAATCGGCTTCGCTCAGGCGGGATTTTCGCGCATTTCGACGGAGCTCGACGACGTCGCGCGCCTGCTGGGCGCGGGACCGGGGACCCTCGCGCGCACGATCCACCTGCCGCTCGCCCAGCCGGCGATCTTCGGGGCGGCGCTGCTGGTCTTCGTTGATTGCCTCAAGGAACTGCCGGCGACGCTGCTCCTGCGTCCCCTCAACGTCGAGACGCTCGCGACCTATATCTACCAATTCGCTAGCCGCGGGAGCTTTGAACAAGGCTCGCTTGCGGCCCTCATCATCGTCGCCGTTGGCATTTTGCCGGTCATCCGCATCACGCACTACGCCGATATCGCAACGAGGCCCAGACTGGACGCCCGGTCATGAGGCCGGCCGTGTCTACGACGGTAAGCCTGGCGCAACGGACATTGCAGCCTTTGCCGCAGCGCGGTAGAAAATTCCGCCCACCCACGGCTATGTCGCCTGCGGCATTGGCCTTAAGTCAAGCGGGGAGTTCATGCAAAAAGTCTATCCCGATGCCCGGGCAGCGCTTGCCGGCCTGTTGAAGGACGGCATGTTGATCATGGCCGGGGGGTTCGGGCTTTGCGGCATTCCGGAGCAGCTGATCCTGGCCATCCGCGACGCGGGCGTGAAGAACCTAACCGTCGTCTCCAACAACTGCGGCATCGACGGGGTCGGCCTTGGCCTGTTGCTCGACACCAAGCAGATCAAGAAGATGATCTCGTCCTATGTCGGGGAGAACAAGACTTTCGCGCAGCAATATCTCGCGGGCGAGCTGGAGATCGAGTTCAATCCGCAGGGCACGCTGGCCGAGCGTATCCGCGCTGGCGGCGCCGGCATCCCGGCGTTCTTTACCCGCACCGGCGCCGGGACTCAGATTGCGGAGGGCAAGGAGCAGCGCGAGATCGACGGCGAACACTATGTCATGGAGCGCGGGCTTGTTGCCGATCTCTCGATCGTCCATGCTTGGATGGGTGACACCGAGGGCAATCTCGTCTACCGCAAGACCGCGCGCAACTTCAATCCCATGATGGCCACCGCCGGCAAGGTCACCGTGGCCGAAATCGAGCACCTCATGCAGCCCGGCGATATCAATCCCGATCACATCATCACGCCAGGCGTCTACGTCAAGCGCTTGGTGCACGTGCCCAATGCGGTCAAGCACATCGAGCAGCGTACCGTGCGCAAGCGAACCGCCGCGCCGGCGGGGACTGGGGAGGAAGTCTGATGGGGTGGACACGCGACCAGATGGCCGAGCGCGCCGCCAAGGAGCTGCGCGACGGTTTCTACGTGAATCTCGGTATCGGCATCCCCACGCTCGTTTCAAACTATATCCCCGCGGGCATGAGCGTACAGCTGCAAAGCGAGAACGGCATGCTCGGGTTCGGTCCGTTCCCTTACGAAGGCGAGGAAGACCCGGACCTCATCAACGCCGGCAAGCAGACGGTCACCGAGATCCCGACCACAAGCTATTTCTCGTCGGCCGACAGCTTCGCCATGATCCGCGGCGGGCACATTGATCTCTCGATCTTGGGCGCCATGCAGGTCGCCGAGAACGGCGACCTCGCCAACTGGATGATTCCCGGCAAGATGGTCAAAGGCATGGGTGGCGCCATGGACCTCGTCGCCGGGGTCAAGAAGGTGGTGGTGGTCATGGAGCATTCGGCCAAGAACGAGCCCAAGCTCCTCAAGCGCTGCACGCTACCGCTGACCGGCGCCGGGGTCGTCGACATGGTGATCACCGATCTCGGCGTTTTTACCATCGACAAGAAGGGCGGCGGGGGAATGACGCTGGTCGAGCTTGCACCGGGCGCGACGCTCGACGAGATCCGCAGCAAGACCGAAGCCAGCTACCGCACCTCTAACGCCCTCTAGCGCCAATATAAAGCGTGCGGAAAGAGCCTGAAAATGCGGCCGGATTGGCGCCGGGCCGGCCACGAAAGCGTCACAGAGCGATTGCAACCTTTCACTGTCGGGTTGCAGGTTTGCACCCCTCGTTCTCCCTCGGTAAGGTAAGCCGGGCTTAGCCGGCGAAGATTTTGAGAAAGACGCGTCGTGACCGCGGCCGTTGGCATTAAGCGCATTGGATTTGTCGTTGTGGCCTTGGCCGCCGTCGGTATCGGCGCTCTCGTGATCTTGCCGTTTCTGATGCCGGCCGACGCGGTGCGCGAGGCGGTCAAGGCCGAAATCCGCGCCGTCACCGGGCTCGACCCCGTGCTTCGCGGCGGAACGTCGGTGTCGCTGTTCCCGACCGGTGCGGTGAGCTTCGATGATGTGATGCTGGGCGACAACCGCACCGGCGCGCCCGCGCTCACGGCCGAGCACGTGGTCGCGCGCCTGCGCTTTTTTCCCTTTTTGGCTGGACGCATCGAGATCGCGGACGTCTCGCTGGTGCGTCCGACCATCGCGATCATCTTCAACGCCGACCACAGCTCGAACTGGTCGGGCCACATCGAGACACTCGCGCGAACCCTCAAACCCGGCCCGGATCGGCCTGCGTCGTTTTCGGAGATCCGAATCGCGGACGGCACGATCATCCTGCGCGATGAGGCGTACGAAATCGTCGAGACGCTCGCGAACGTGGAAATGGCACTCGCCTGGCCGTCGATCTCCCGAAGCTTTGCCGCCACCGGCCGCTTCGCGTGGCATGACGAGCCGATCGACGCCACGATCGGTCTCACCGACTTCGTTGCCGCGCTGCAGGGCGACCGATCCGGCCTCAAGATCCGTCTCGCCAGCGCGCCGTTCAAGTTCGCATTCGACGGCTACATCAGCCACCGGCCCACGCTCAAAATGGAAGGCACGCTGGCGGCCGACACCGCGTCCTTGCGTGACGCGCTGCGCTGGGCCGGTCAGCAGACCCCGCCGGGCGGCGGGTTCGGTCGCTTCGCGCTCAAGGCGCAAACCAACGTGGTCGGCGGCACCATTGGGCTTTCAGGGGTCAATGTCGAGCTCGACGGCAACGCCGGTGAAGGCGTGCTGACCTTCGACGGGCGGCAGACCTTGCAGGGAACGCTTGCGGCCGAAGGGCTCGATCTGACGCCTTACATCTCTGCCGTGCGCTTGCTGACCGGCGGCGAGCGGGGCTGGGACAGCAAGCCGATTGCGCTCGATGGCCTCGACGCCGTCCACCTCGACCTCAGGCTGTCAGCCGCCCGCGTCAATATCGCGAATGCCAAGCTCGGGCGCACGGCGGTGGCGGCCAATCTGCGCGGCGGCAATCTCACGGTGGCGGTCGGCGAGTCGCAGGCCTTCGGCGGCGTGGTCAGAGGGACGTTCGGGCTGGCGAAATCGCCGGCCGGCGCTGATTTCAGGGCCCAGTTGCAATTCTCCAATGTCGATCTCGACCAGTGCCTTGGTGACATGTTCGGCATTCGCAGGCTCGAGGGCAAAGGCAATCTCAGCTTCGCGATCGATAGCTCGGGCCGCAGCGTCTACGACCTGACCAAGGGACTCAACGGCACCGCGGGCCTCACCAGCCGCAAGGGCGCCATCGCCGGGTTCAATGTCGAGCAATTGCTCAAGCGCATCGAGCGCCGACCGCTCTCGGGCGGCGGCGAGTTCCGCACCGGGAAGACGCCCTACGACATGCTCACCGTCAATCTGAAAATCGTCCAAGGCGTCGCGAACGTCGAGGATGTTCGCATGGAGGGGCCGAGCGTCGGTCTCGCGTTGGCGGGTTCGGCTTCGATTCCTGAGCGCGAACTCGATCTCAGGGGAACCGCGAGCCTGCTTTCGATTTCGGCGAGCGGCTCGAGTGCCGCGGCACCCGCATTCGAGTTGCCCTTCATGGTACAGGGACCGTGGGATGACCCGATCATATTGCCCGACCCACAGAGCCGCATCCAACGGTCGGGTGCGGCGCAGCCTATTTTGGACGCGGTTCGCAACCGCGGTCCGCGTGATCCAATACGCTCTGCAATCGAACGGCTGACCGGGACGGCGCCGGCGGAGCCCGCGGAGGCGCCGCCGGCGGCAACCGCGCCGGCGCTGGCGGGTAGTTCCGCGCCGGCCGAGGGCGCGCCGGCCAGGGGGGAACCGACGCCCGCGAAAGCCCAGCCGAACATCCCGCAAAACCCGCAATAGTCGGCGCAATGCGGGTCCTGTCTCGCCGCTGTGCGTTTCCACCCGCACGGGCACGCAACGACTGATCCCCGTCACCGCGCGGCAAGACCTCCGATGCCGCCGCGCCCGACATCATGAAATTTCGCGAGCAATGACGCGCCGGCAATGCCGGTTGCAACGATTGCGATCAGGATCGAGCAGATGGCGTTGATCTCCGGTTTCACGCCCAGGCGAACCTCCGAATAGATCCGGATCGGCAGCGTCGTTGCGCCGGGACCGGTGGTGAAACTCGCTACCACGAGATCATCGAGCGATAGCGTGAAGGCGAGCATCCAACCCGACGCCAGCGCGGGCGCGATCAACGGCAGGGTCACGGTCAGAAACGTTTTCAACGGCGGGCAGCCGAGATTCATCGCCGCTTCTTCGAGGCTCGTATCGAACGTCAGCAGCCGCGATTGCACGACCACCGTCACAAAGCACGTGATCAGCGTGGTGTGAGCAATCGAAATAGTCCAGAAGCCGCGATCGATATCTACCGCCACGAATAGGAGCAACAGGGCAAGCCCGGTGATAACCTCGGGCATCACTAGCGGCGCATAGACCATGCCGGAAAACAGCAACCGACCGCGGAAGCGGCCGAGCCGAACCAGTGCGATGGCCGCAAGCGTGCCGAGCACGGTCGCCGCCGTCGCCGATAGCAAAGCGATGCGCAGCGTCACCCAAGCGGATTCGAGCATCGCGCGGTCGGCGAGAAGCTCAACGTACCACCGCGTCGACCAGCCGCCCCACACGGTGACGAGCCGCGAGGCATTGAAAGAATAGATCACCAGAATGACGATCGGCAGATAAAGGAAGGCAAGCCCCAGGGCGACCGAGCCGACATTGAACCAAGACGCCCTGCGCATGGTCAGCGTCCTCCCGCGAGATCACGCGTCTCCATCTGCTGATAGATCACGATCGGCACGACCAGAAGGCAGAGCAGCACGACCGCAACCGCAGAGGCTACCGGCCAATCCTTGTTGCCGAAGAACTCGGTCCACAGGGTCTGGCCGATCATCATGGTCTGCGAACTGCCGAGGAGATCGGGGATGACGAACTCGCCCACGATCGGAATGAAGCAAAGCAAGGCTCCCGCGATCACGCCCGGGCGCGACAGCGGCAGCGTCACCA
>JBKOXY010000379.1:0-6729 GCA_046725125.1 Pseudomonadota bacterium
GAACAGCGGCGAGCCGTTTTCGGTCGGCATGTCGGCGGTCTCGATGATGTCCTTGATGCCGATCGGCATGCCATCGATCTTCGAGCGCGGCCGGCCCGCGCGCCAGCGCGCGGTCGATTGGTCGGCGGCCGCGCGCGCACCCTCGAGGTTGAGATTGACGAAGGCGCCGATCTTGGGCTCGAGCGCGGCGATATCGGCAAGGCAGCGTTCGAGGAAGTCGCGCGGCGTGTCGGCGCCGCTGGTAAAGCGCGCCGTCGCCGAGAGATAAGGCTTGGGTGAAAGCTTCAGTTTCTCGTCCGGCGCCAGCATGGCGATGCCCTCCGTAGCTCGTTTCACTCCGCGTTATGCTTGTTTCTTGCTTTCGTCGTAGTAGTGGAACTCATAGAGCAGGCAGCCACGGTCCGACTTGAAGGGCCCGTGGTAAACGCCCGGCGGCCGGCAGGCGTAGGTCGGGGCGTCGAACGCTTCGCCGCCCTTTCCTTGCCCGTCGTTGCCGACGATGAGGTCGCCCGAGATCAGATAGACCTCCTCCCAATGGTCGTGCACGAACGGCGCGGTGGTGTAGACGCCGGGGTCGAAGCGCAGCAGCCGGGTGCGGCTGCCCATTTTGCGGCCCTCATCGAGGTCGCTTGCGAGAATTTTTTGCTTGATCCCCGCGGGATAGCCGGGCGGCGTGGCCCAGCCGCTGTTCATGTCCACGCGGGTAAATTCAAGATGCGGCTTGTTCATCGGCATGGTTCATCTCCGGCAATCGTTGCGTCGTCGTCCCGCGCGCCGCCATGGGCGGCAAGCGTGCCGCACGAGATCTGGGGAGAATGCGCGGCACACGACAGGTCCAACATTTGGGTTCAGACGTTGGGATCGGGCGAGCACGGGAGAACGCCAGCCACGCATGAAACGGCTCTCCCAGGTTTGATATGTCATTGACACAGGCATTTCAACACGCTCTAGACTTGCCGCCCCGTCGCTCCAAGGCAATGCCATCGCTCGCCCAAGTCAAAGTCGAACTCGCCCGCGGCAAAAGTCGCGGCCTGGTCGAGCAATGCTTAGCGCGGATCGCGGATCAATCGGGAGAAGGCGGGCGCGTTTTTCTCAAGGTCCATGCGGCGGACGCGCTCGCGGCGGCGGATTTTTACGACCGCGTTCGCGCGCGTGGCGCGGCGGCTTCGCCGTTCGCCGGCATCCCGGTCTCGATCAAGGACCTGTTCGATATCGCAGGCGACGTGACCACGGCCGGCTCGGTCGCGTTGCGGGATGCGAAGGCGGCCGAGCACGATGCGCCTGCCGTGGCGCGGCTGCGCGCGGCCGGATTCATTCCGATCGGGCGCACCAACATGACCGAATTCGCCTTTTCCGGCCTCGGGATCAATCCACACTACGGCACGCCGCTCAACGCTCACGACCGCTTGGCCGCACGCATCCCCGGCGGCTCGTCCTCGGGCGCCGCGGTGTCGGTCACCGACGGCATGGCGTTCGGCGCGCTCGGCACCGACACCGGCGGCTCGTGCCGCATTCCGGCGGCATTGTGCGGCATCGTCGGATTCAAGCCGACCGCGCATCGCGTTCCGACCGCTGGCGCGTTCCCGCTCTCGACCTCGCTCGACTCCATCGGCCCGCTGGCGGCAACCGTCGCATGCTGCGCCGCGCTCGACGCCGCCCTTGCCGGCGAGCCCGCGGTTGAGCTTGCTCCCTTCCCGCTCGCCGGGCTGCGCATGGCGGTCCCGCAGACCATGGTGCTCGAGGGCGTCGAGCCCGTGGTCGCACGCGCGTTCGAGTCCGCGCTGGCGGCGCTGCGCAAAGCGGGCGCGCGCATCGTCGATATTCCGCTGCGCGAACTCGCGGAACTGCCGCAGATCAACGCCAAGGGCGGGTTGGCCGCCGCCGAGGCCTACGCGATCCATCGCTCGCTGATCTCCAAAGCCGAGAAAATGTACGATCCGCGCGTGCTCGTGCGCATCCTGCGCGGGCAAGAACAGGATGCCGCCGATTACATCGACCTCATCGCGGCGCGGGCCGATTTCATCCGTCGCCTGGCCGCGATCACGGCGCCCTACGACGCCCTGGTGATGCCGACCGTCCCCGTGACCGCGCCGCGGCTCGCCGATCTCGTCTCGGATGACGCCTATCGCCACGCCAACTTTCTGGTGCTGCGTAATCCGGCACTCGCGAATTTCCTCGACCGCTGCTCGATTTCGATCCCGTGTCACCATGCCGGCGATGCGCCGGTCGGCCTCATGCTGATCGGCGAGCACGGCGCCGACCGCCGCCTGCTGGCCATCGCGGCCGCGATCGAGACGGCGGTCTCGCCGACTTTGGTTTAGGCTGACACGACTATCGGCAAATTCCACAAAGCGACCGCGGGAGCCGCGAGCTCCACCTCGCCCCGCTTGCGGGGAGAGGTCGGCGCCGAAGGCGCCGGGTGAGGGGGATTCTCCACGCGACGGCTTTCTCCGAGATTCCCCCTCACCCCAACCCTCTCAGCCGAAGTCGGATGTATCCGACTTCGGCCGCTTAAATAGTGACCGAACTCGGGTAAACCCGAGTTCGGTTGCAGGCGAGGAGAGGGAGCGCATCAAGACTGCGGCGCTAACGGCGGTCCTCCGGCAGAGCAAACCAGCAGTACCTCGCACGCGGCGCTCTCAAGAAAACAAATTCGCGCGCCCAGATCCGCTACAATGGTGGCGTCGGAGGCGAGTGAGGTTGGACAATGGATTTTTCATTGAGCCCGGAGCAGCAGCAGATCCGGGACGAGGTCCGCAAGCTCTGCGTCCAATTCGACGACGCCTATTGGCTGGAAAAGGACCGCAGCGGCGAGTTTCCGCACGAGCTGCACGCCGCGCTCGCGGCGGCCGGCTGGCTCGGCATTGCGATGCCGGAAGCATACGGCGGAGCCGGCCTCGGCATCACCGAAGCCGTGATCATGATGCAGGCAATCGCCGAATCCGGCGCCGCCATGAGCGGAGCATCGGCGGTTCACATCAACATCTTCGGCCTGCAGCCGGTCGTCGTGTTCGGAACGGACGAACAGAAGCGGCGCATGCTGCCGCCGCTGATCGCCGGCCAGGACAAGGCCTGCTTCGCCGTGACCGAGCCCGACGCCGGTCTCGATACCACCGCCATCAAGGTGCGCGCCGAGCGCCGCGGCGATCACTATCTGCTGTCGGGCCAGAAGATCTGGATTTCCACCGCGCAGGTCGCCAACAAGATTCTCATCCTCGCTCGCACCACGCCGCTTGAGCGCGTCAAGCGCAAGACCGAGGGGCTGAGCCTGTTCTATACCGACCTCGATCGCACCCGCGTCGCCGTGCGCGTCATCGACAAGATGGGCCGCCATGCCGTCGATTCGAACGAGATGTTCTTCGACGGGATGGTGATCCCCGAAGCCGATCGCATCGGCGCGGAGGGGGAGGGCTTTCGCTCGATCCTGCACGGGATGAATCCGGAACGCATTCTCATCGCCGCGGAGGCGGTCGGCATCGGGCTCGCGGCGTTGCGCAAAGCTGTGAGCTATGCCCGCGAGCGCGTGGTCTTTCGGCGGCCGATCGGCCAGAACCAGGGAATCGCGCATCCGCTCGCGCGATGCTGGATGAATCTGGAAGCGGCCAACCTCATGGTGATGAAGGCGGCGACCCTTTACGACCGCAACTTGGATTGCGCGGCCGAGGCCAATGCCGCCAAATATCTCGCCGCGGAGGCCGCTTTCCATGCCTGCGAGACCGCCGTTCTCACCCTCGGCGGCATGGGTTATTCGAAGGAATTCCACGTCGAGCGCTATCTGCGGGAGGTCATGATTCCGCGGATTGCCCCGATCACGCCACATATGATCCTAAATTTCATCGCAGAGAAGATTCTTGGGCTGCCGAAGTCCTACTAGGGGGGGCTTTCGGCACAAACGGGTTCAGGCGCGAGGACAAGCTCGGTCTACTCCCTCTCCCGCTTGCGGGGGGAGGGGTGGGGAGGGGGTAATTGGGAATGACTTTGCACCGGCGGATGGCTCCCGTCGTCGCCCTGGCGCTGCTGCTGGGGCAGAGCGCATGGCATTGCGCGTGGGCCGAAGGCCCCGGTGGCCCGGCGAAGAAATTGCCACGTTCGGCCTGCGACAGCGCGGCCTTTCGCGTTGTCGTGGACGTCGGGCATACGGCCGAGTCCCCCGGCGCCATCAGCGCGCGCGGTGTTTACGAGTATGAATTCAACCTCCGGCTCGCAACGCTGATCAAGCAAAAATTGCTCGCTGCCGGCTTTGCCAAGACCGTCTTGCTGGTCACCGACGGGCCGGCCAGGAAAAGCCTGTTCCACCGCGTGGGGCGCGCCAATCGGCTGTCGGCCGACCTCTTCCTCTCGATCCATCACGACTCGGTGCCGGACTCGTTTCTGGAAACATGGGAGTACGAAGGCCAGGAGCACGGCTTCAGCGACCGGTTCAAAGGCCACTCCATCTTCTTTTCCAACGAGAATGTCGATCCTGATGCCAGCCTTGCGTTCGGCCAGCTGCTCGGCGAGCAGTTGAAGGCCCGCGGTTTGCAATACACCCCCCACTACATCGAAAAATTCATGGGCCACCGGCAAAGACTGTTGGTGGACGCCAAGGTGGGTGTGTACAGATACGATCAACTGATCGTGCTGAGGACGACGCAGATGCCCGCGGTCTTGCTCGAGGCCGGCTCGATCATCAATCGCGCCGAGGAATTGGTGATGAACTCGCCGGAGCGCCAATCGCTCATCGGCGCGGCCGTAACCGATGCGGTCGAAGGCTTTTGCGCCATACGGCGGCCGCGAAATCCCGATCGCGTTGCCAGCCCTGCGGGCGCGGCCGCCAAACAAACGCCCTCTCCCGACGCCACAGCGCAGCCGGCGAACACCGCTAAAGCTCGCTGATCACGCTAATAAAAGGGCCACGATCTCGGTGCCGTCCCTTTCCCCGCAAACGGGGAGAGGGAGCAGGCCGAGTTCGCCGCCCGCGCTGATTCCATTTCACGGTAACGTGCTCTAGAACTGCTTCCTATTCGACATCTTCGATTGGAGCGCGCCATGAGCATTCCGAAGCCCGTCTACAATCCGCCCTTCAACGTCACGCGCGCGAGCCACTCGGTGCTCACGGTGAAGGATCTGGCGGTGAGCCGAAACTTCTACGTGGATCTCCTCGGCTTCATCGTCAGCGATGAAGACAGAGAGACCCTCTATCTTCGCGGCGTCGCCGAGGCCTGTCATCACAGCCTCGTTCTCAAGCGCGCGCGCGGCGAGCCGCAGGCCGAGCGCGTGGGCATGCGCGTCTTCAGCGACGAGGATCTGGAAAAGGCCAAGGCGTTTTTCGACAAAGCCGGCTTGCCGGCGACATGGGTCGAGGTCGCGCACCAGGGGCGCACCCTGCACGTCGCCGACGCAAGCGGCGCGCCGATCGAGTTCTGCGCGACCATGGAGGTCAAGCCACGCCTCGTCGTCGCGTTCGAGCACCACCACGGCGCGGTGCCGCAGCGGCTCGATCATTTCCAGCTCTTGGTACCCGACGTGCAGCGCGCATGCGAATTCTGGATGAGCCTGGGCTTCAGGCTCTCGGAATACATCTCGCCGGATGGAACCGAGGAGCTGCTGTTCGTCTTCCTCCAGCGCAAGGGCAACCCGCACGATATCGTCTTCGCCCCCGGGGCAGGGCCGCGGCTCCATCACGCCGCGTTCTCGATCCCCGAATCCTATCACTTCTTCTACGTCTGCGATCTCGCCGCCGAGATGGGCTTTGCCGCCAATATCGAGTTCGGACCGGGCCGCCATGGCCCAGGCCACGCGCTCTTCGTCTATATGCGCGATCCGGACGGTCACCGCATCGAGCTGTTCAACACCCATTACCAGGTGATGGACATCGAGAACGAGCCGGTGCGCTGGGACGCGAGCCACGCCATGAAGCGCCGCTGGCAGTTGCCGGCCCGGCGGCAATGGTTCGTCGAGGCGAGCCGCTTTGCGGGCGTCGAGCCGAGCGAGCCCGCGCGCAAAGGCGACCCGATGAGTCTCGAGAAGTTCATCGCCGCGGGCATGCGGTAAGCGAGCGCATTCATCCGCAAGGACGTCGCGCCGCAAACTCGGTCTGCTCCCTCCCCCCTTGTGGGGGAGGGTGGGGAGGGGGGGTGGCGCGGCGAGATAATGGTGGCGCCACCTGCGAAAGAATCGCACTACCCCCACCCCCAACCCCTCCCCACAAGGGGGAGGGGAGCACATCAAGTACGCGGCGCTATCGTTCGGCTACTGCGCCAACAATCCCGCGCTCGCGGCCGCCGCGTCCCAGATCTTGGCGTCCTCCTCGATCATGGCGGCGAACTCGGAAGGCGTGTTGGCGATGGTCTCGAGGCCGTTGTCGCCGAGAACGTGCTGCACGTCCGCCGAGTTGAGGATGCGCACGACCTCGGCATGCAAGCGCGCGGTGATCGCCGCCGGCAGCTGCGGCGGCCCCAGCAAGCCGATCCAGGTGCGTCCGGGCACGAAGCCCGGCATCTCCTCGGCGATGGTCGGTACGTCCGGCAGCTTCGCGTAGCGCTTGGTGTCGAATACGGTCAACAGGCGCAGTTGCCCGCTTTGGATATGCGGCAATGCGGTCGCCAGGCTGACGATCGCCGCCGGAACGTGGCCGCCCAAGACATCGTTGACCGCCGGCGCCACCCCCTTGTAAGGCACGTACAGCATCTCGATGCCGGCGGTGCGGTTGAGGATTTGCCCGTAGAGATGATGCGCGGTGCCGATGCC